>NZ_CALETC010000335.1:0-11321 GCF_937920065.1 Acetomicrobium mobile | reverse complement strand
CAATCCGACTTCAGAGAAGTAAGTTTTAACTTAACCGGGACTTTCGAGTCTCCTAAAATATCCGATTTTCATGTCTCCCAACCGGAAGGGATGGGAGAAGAGACTTTAGAAAAAGTAACACCCGATCAAGAACAAATGCCGACAGATAAACAAGAAAGCCCTGAAGATGTGATCAAAAAGACCATTCTGGAAAAGATATTCAAGAATTAACCTAACAACCAAACAGAAGATTGTGACACGATAAGGGCCATCATCCGGTTACGTTTAAAGTGATGGCCCTTATTTCCTTGACAGCGGAAATTTACGCTAAAAGGTTGAGGAGGGATAGTTGTCTTTTGTCTCGCTTTGTGCAACCTCCATTTTGGTTGCAACCCTCTGGTTAGCCACTTCAAGCAATACCTTAGCTGACAGAAGGAGCGCTTCCATGTCTTCCGCAACTTCTACGCCTTCAAGCACATCGCTCAAGCTTGCCAACAAAATGTCCATGTCCTTGACAATTCCCTGGAGATCCTTAAAAGGCCTTTCGGCAAGGGCCTCAATCTTTCTTTCTACGGTCGGCCGCCCGCGATCAAGAAGCATTTCATAGCCCTTTTGAGGAACGAGGGCCTCGAACCCAATTTTTTTTAGCTCTCTAGCTAAAAAGTTTGAGGCCTTTCTTTCGCCATGGGTGACGAGAAATACCGGGTTTGTTTTAAAGTTCGAAGCCCAGGCAAGAAGGTCATCTTGTCCGCCATGAGCGGAAAAGCCTCCAATAGTATGTGCTTTGCATTTGACAGCCACTTCTTCACCTGCAACTTTGACAAACCTTGCTCCATCTATTATTCTACGGCCCAATGTACCTTCAGCCTGATAGCCCACAAATATAAGATGGCTTCGAGGATTCCACAGATTATGTTTTAAGTGATGAACAATCCTTCCACCATTTGCCATGCCGCTTCCGGCTAATACTATGGCAAAGGAAACGTCATTGATCTTCTTGGATTCTTGTGGTGTTATGACCTCTTTTAATCCCCTCGGGCTAAAGGGATCTAAATTTTTTAGGAGTCTGTCTTGAACCTCAGAGGAGAGTAGGGAAGAATACTTCCTGTATACTCTGGTCGTCTTTACACCCATCGGAGAGTCAAAATATATGGGAATATCACCGCTTAATATGCCTTTTTCTTGAAGTAATGTCAACTCGTATAGCAATCTTTGTACCCTGTCAACTACAAAGGTGGGAATCAAGATCTTCGAGCGATCCCTCAAGGATTCCTCAATTATGGAGGCAAATTCATTCCTCGTATCATCGAGACTTTTATGGTTTCGATCTCCGTAGGTGGACTCTATTATTACATAGTCCGCGTCATTGATGACAGCAGGGTTTCTATCCAAAACCGTGATCTGCTGTCCTAAGTCACCGGAAAAAACCAACTTCACGCTTTCTTTGCCAATCCAAACTTCAATGATGGAGCTTCCTAAAATGTGACCTGCATCTCGAAAGCGCACTTTAATTTCGGGCACAATCTCAAATATATCGTCGTAAGAAAGTGGAGCAAAAAACTCTAAAGCTTTATCTACCTCTTCTTCGGTGAAAAGAGGCGAAACTGGGGGAAGGCCCTTTCTTTTATTCTTTCTCGTTTTCCATTCGGCTTCCTCCTGCATCAAACGGGCAGAATCTCTCCACAAAATTTCGCACAACTCAAGCGTCGGCGTGGTTGCATAAATTTTCCCCCGAAACCCTCTTTTAACGAGCAGCGGAATGCGTCCAGAATGGTCTAAGTGGGCATGGGTTAACAATGCAGCATCAATTGTACTTGCATCAAAGGGGAAGGGTTCGCTGTTTTTCTTGTCCTCGTCCTGTCCCTGAAAAATTCCGCAGTCTATAAGAATTCTTCTTCCGTCGTGCTCCAATAAATATAACGACCCGGTTACTTCTTCAGCAGCACCATAAATCCCAAGACGCACGAAAAACACTCCTTTCCAAAGAGTTAGGCAAATGGATTGCGGTACCTTTCCAAGGAGACGACCTCATCGAAGGGCTTGCGGGGTCGAGGTTGCGGATCTTCCAGAGGATACCCCAACGTCACCAGGGTTAAAATCATCATATCTTGAGGAAGTCCCAAATCGCTACAAGTTTTCTTGTAGAGATCCATATTGACGGCAGTAATTTCATTCGCAAAAGCTCCAACGATGCAACTTCCCACTCCTTCGTGTTTAGCTTGCAGAATCATAAAGGCTATCGCCAAAGACAGCTGCTCATACAATCTAGCAACCAAGACATCTTTACCCCTTAAAAGGGGATTATAGGCCGGATCATTAAGCGATTCCTTTGCCTTTTCTTCGTTGAAACTTCGTCCTAAAGCTTGCGATAAGGAACGCATCTGTTTCAACCTTCGCTCCTCGGACCAAGCCGACATATCGCCGCAGCAAACTACAACGCTATCGGCGGTCTCAACGAAGGGTTGGCCCACAGCCAATTGGCGCAACTGCGACTTCATTGCCCTTTCCCTGACTACTATAAAATGCCAGGGCTGAACATTGGCCCAGCTGGGGGCTCGCCTTGCCGCCTCCAGAATTCTTTTTATGACGTCGTTTGGAATAGGACGAGTGTCATACCTTCTAATACTCGTCCAGCCTGCTATCTCGGGAAGCAATCCATTCATCGCCCTATCATCTCCTCGTTTAAACTTAGCCATCGTTTAAAGTATAACATACAACTATCTTACGTCCGCGAAATCTTTGATGAAAATACTAAAGGGGTAAAGTTAAAGCCCTTAGGTTAAAGCAGTCACAAGCCAAATTTCTGCACTATTTCTTCATACTTTAAAGGCCCGATATGAATCTCTTTTACCTCGAGATTCTCATCTAAAAAGTAGCTTGTCGGTATATAACGTACAAGATAAAGTTGTGCTGCTAAACCGCGAGAGTCCAGATAAACAGGGAAGGACAGATCCTTGTCTTCTACAAACCTCTTAATGTAATCTACGGATTTTTCAGAAGCGGTTAAATTTACGGCAACCAGATGTACTTCTCGCGCATGTTCTTTGAAAAAACGCTCATACTCAGGCAGCTCGGCCAAGCAGGGAGGACACCAAGTTGCCCAAAAATTGAGTAATACAGGCTTTCCCTTGAAATCGGAGAGCTTAAAGGTATTGCCTTTTAAATCAACCACCTCAAAATCAGGCGCTATTTTTCCTTTTTGAGCATTCGCTAGAGCCACCACATTGGGAAAAAGGACCAAAGAAATGATTAATGCCAGTGGCACAAAAGAAACCCATCGATTTATTTTCATAACATATCACCTCACGATTATGATTCTCTAATTACAAAAGGGGCGTCCATAGGTATGTAAACCTTGAAAAGAAATCGAAAAACATCAAGATCCCAACTGCGACTAGAATCACACCCGCCACTTTTTTAATATGTATTATCTTGGTTGTATGTTTCTTTATTAAGCTTTCAAATATATCCACGAACAACGCAACGGCCAAAAACGGCAATCCAAGCCCCATGGAGTATGCGAGTAAAAGCAGTACGCCTTCCTTAACGGTCTCACTAGCGCTTGCCATGACCAATATCGAAGCCAATATGGGGCCAACGCAAGGCGTCCAACTGGCAGAGAAGGCTATTCCCATAAGGAAAGCCCTCACCCAAGAGGTTTTGACCGCCTTTATCCTGAAATGTCGCTGGCGCTCGAGAAAAACTAGATCAAATAGACCCATCATATAAAGCCCAAGAAATATAACTATCACGGCTCCCAACCTTTTGACCAAGATTTGATTCTTTATCAGTTGTTTGCCGAAAGCAGTGGCGGAGGCGCCAAAAAGTACAAAGATAACGGAAAAACCGGCGACGAAAAGCAAGGCGTGCAAAAAGGCCTTAAGGTTAGTTGAATTATCCTTTCTATCTGACGTTGCTGCAGTATCTCCGGCCAGATAGGCGATATAAACCGGGACCATGGGCAAAAGACAGGGCGAAAGAAAGGACAATAAACCTGCAATAAAAGCAATCGTAAAGGTAATTTCTGGCATCATCTCAACCCCCCTTTATACCTATACCTGGATATGTATATCCTACAACACCCAAGCACTTTTGTCATCACCCAAGGACGCTAAAAAATAGGGGAACACTGGAGAGGTTCGCTTGCAATGACACATCTACATAAGCTATGGGGTTCACTGATCGCCTTTGTCATCCATTAAATCGTTGAACTCAATTTTTTCTTTCTGTAGGTCACCGTGACGAGAGACCTTGACGCGCACGAAACCATCACCATAAGGAATCGCTTCAACGGCCCTTTCCATCTTTGCCCTCGAAACGGGCCAATACCTTACACCAATGGTGGTGGTATGTTCGAACAAAGCCTTTATTGCCATATCTAATTCTTTTAAATCTACCAAAAGTCTTAAGACAAAGACGGGCCTGTTTTTCTTGCCCAAGCCTTGAAGGAGGTGAACTTCCTTCGATGTTTCTTGCAGCTTGGAAATGGCATACCCAATTTCCTCGCCCGTTATATCGTCCAAGGTAGTCTCAATCAAAATCGTTTCTTCTACGCTTTCCTCACTGACAACTGTCGCCCTGAGCACGTTTGACACTTCAAGGTTTTTGCTGCCGGCACCATATCCAACCTTTAAAGGCACAATCGAAGGAAGGGCCTTACAAAAGACGGCCGAGACGGCAAGAAGCGCGACTCCGGTTGGCGTGGCCAACTCTTCTTCGACTTTGCTTCCGACGATGGGAATGCCCTTACTGCAAGCCATAGCAGTTACTGCAGGTACGGGCACAGGGAGCAACCCGTGACAAGTGTTTACAACTCCGCTTCCTACGCAAATGGGGGTGGAAAGGATTTCTTTTTCGCCCAAGCTTTCAAGGAGCATGAAATAGCCCAAACAGTCCAAGATGGTGTCAAAACTGCCAGTTTCATGCAGGTGAACTTCTTTTGCGTTTTCTCCGTGAACATTTGCCTCGGCTTCAAGCAAACAAAGAATCGCTTCTTTTGCCTTTTGCTGTGCCCAGCTTGAAGCACTTACGGCTTCTGAGGCATGATCTAAAATTTCAAACATCTCGTGTCCGTGTCTCGTGCGAGCCTGTTCATCAAGAATAATTTCGATCCTGGTAGCAGATATTCCTTTCTTTTTTAACTTCTCTTTTTTTATCTCAAGGCCCGAAAGGCCCTTCACATTTTTTACGGAAACAAAACGTTCAAGCAGGGAAAAATCAGCGCCAAGGTCCACGAGTGCGCCCAAAAGCATATCCCCGCTTACTCCTGACAAGTGAGGTTCAAATATTATCACGCTTCACGCCTCCCCTTTAAAATGTAATCCATCTTACCGCTTTTATGACCCTCTAAATCGACGGCCACCACTAGAAAGCCCAACTCGAAGAGGGCGCTTTTGACATCGTCTTTTATGGCCCATACTTTTTCTACGTCATTTGGCGATACCTCCACAACAGCAACACTGCGTTGGTAGCTTCTGACCCTTACATTTCTAAAGCCAAGAGAAATCAAATATTCTTCAGCCTTGGCAACTCGAGTTAGATCTTCTTCGTTTAAGGTCGTACCGTAGGGGAATCTGGTAGCAAGGCAGGGCGAAGAAGGTTTGTCCCAAAAAGAAAGGCCGAACTCGCGTGCCAACTTTCTTATCTCTTCTTTTTTAAAACCCATCTCCCTAAGGGGATGAAGCACCCTGTCTTCTTTCGCTGCCTCAAGGCCGGGCCTGTATTCGCTAAAGTCCGAATCTGTCGCGCCATCCATTATGACAAAGTTTTTTGAGACAAAGCAGCTATCCATCCATTTTTTAACCAAATTATCCCTGTGCTTCCTGCAAAAATAGCATCGCCTGTGATGGTTGTGTCTTACTTCACTTACGCTCAAATCATCCGAATCGATTACGAAATGTTTAATCCCGAAGTCTTTCGCCACTAGCGCTGCATCTTCTACCTCCTTCTTGGGCATAAGGGGAGAAGAAAATGTGACGGCTACGACGTTGCTTTTAGCTTTAAAGCATGCGTACGTCAAAAATGAGCTATCCAGCCCACCCGACAGCAGGACAACAATATCTCGATGGCTGCCTATATAATCTAACAACGAAGTCCATTTTGACACCTTTCGTCCCTCTTTTCTGTTGCGAAGTAACCTTGAAATTTATTATACATTTTCATCATATAATGAAGGTAGCAATATGAACAAGGTATAAGGCATATCAATGCGCACCATAATTGGCCTATAATTAAATGACGTCGAAAGAGACGGTTTTTTAGTAACCTATTAAGCAAAAATACGCTTTTCGCCGCCGAAATTAAAAATTAGTGTTAAGGACAAAGTTCGCTAATGAAACTTGCAATTCCCCTTGTGGGCATGTAAGAATTTTTTGTCAAAGGACTGCTTCAATGTTGAAAATAAATTTGAGCAAAAAGGGCGTCAAAGTTTTTGTAATCCTTGCTCTTGTTTTAATATTATTTTCCTTTTTAGCCATTGAAATGCTATGGAAAAACAAGGGCAATCTGGGGGCAGATTTTGTCGCCCAAAAATTTAGACATGCCGTTAAAAGCAATATAGGTGTGGATGTCATTTTTTCGTCCATTTCAGGCAATCCCTTGGTTGGCTACGTTGGCAAAGACGTTAAACTAGACATCGATGGCAATATAACAAACCTCGCCAAGTCCATTAATATCAAGCCCTCGCTTAGATCACTGTTAGCGGGAAAACCGAGGGTTACAAGCATTGAGATAAACTCCGCTAGAATCGCAAGCGAAGATGCTTTAAAGCTTTTCAACCTCCCCTTGACTGACAAAGAGCCGAAACAATCCATATCGATCGAGAATATAAGTTTCTATGACACGGAAATATTGGGCAAAAGAAGAATTTACATCGAGAGGGCTCATCTCAAGCCTGAAGACAATCTAATGGAATTTGACGTTCACGGCGCGATTAACTTACTTAAATTTCAGGCCAAAGGACGCCTTTCTGCTTCCAATGGTAGGGTTTCTCTGGAAGATTGTTTAATCAAAACCAATGAAGGAAACGGAGTCTTAGAAGGAGAAATAACGCCCCTCTTTAGCTTAAGGGGTGAGCTTCATAACATAAGTACTGATGAAATAGCGGCAATGTTTCCCGGATTCACATCGACAAAACCGAAAGGCACCATTTCGGGTTCAATAGGCTTCACCATGGACGAAAAAAGATCGCTCAAGATCGATGGACAATTTTACCTGCCCTCGGGCGAGATAGTGGGCATTCCGCTAAATGACACTTCCTTTACCCTTCTTTTCAGCAATGGAGTGCTTGATTTTAAAGTACTGCAAAATAAATCCTTTGAATCAGAGGTTACGGGATCGGTAATGGTCTTTTTTAACCCCTTAAGGTTGAAATTGGAGCTAAAATCAAAGGTAGCATCGATCGAGGCGTGGAAAAATCGATTTGATTGGCTTTCCCCCCTGAGCGGAACTGCCGAAAATATTGCTTTGTCCTTGGAAGGACCCCCAAAATATTTATCGGGAAGGGTGAAATTCGGATCACCCGAGCTGAAGATTATGAACCTAGCTTTAACAAATGCCGATATGACCGCAGAAGTGTCCGGCAGTCAAATTTGCTTCAACGGCAAGGGTTTCTGGAAGGACATACTGCTTGAGCTTCAAGGAGCAACTTCACACGACGGTTCGCCAATGCTTGACGCTACTATCACTGCCAGATCTGTGGACGCAAAAAAATTAAAAAATTGTTTTAAAGACAACGGGGAACTCGAAGTGGAAGGCAATTGTGATATCTTTTTAAGCGTGCACGGCAAGGCCGGTAGCTTCGCCTTTGAGGGTATTGCGCAAGCCGATCAACTTAAAGCGGGGTATTTGAACTTAAAGGATTTAAAGGCCGAGTTTGCATTGCAAAAGGGAAATTTAAACATCGCAACTTTGCACGCAAAACTTAACAGCGCTGATCTTAATGGCAAAGGGATCGTGTCAGATATTTTTTCCTCAAATCCAACCTTTGGCATATCTGGAGTCATTAGAAACCTCGAGTTGGGCGAGATATTCGATTCAACAAATACAAAAATTTCCGGTGAGTCCGAAATAGAATGGAAGATTACGCGAAGCGGCGCAGATACTTCTTTAACTGCTCATATCAATGCACCGTTGCTTTGCTTTGACGATTTACTATCGCTCACTGATATGTCAGTTGCGGTAAAATCTGTTAAAAATGGGTTATTTCTTTCCGGTGAAAGTCTTTGTTCAGAGGGCAGGATTGATTTTGAGGGCAACATAACATTTGCAAACAATTCTCCTCTGATGGATATTTCTGGCAAGATGACAAACATAAAACTCGAGTCACCGGACTTTGCACTAGATGGAACAATTAGGGGCGATTTTCAGATAACGGGACATCCCGGCAAATTGACGTTATCTTCAGAAGTAATTAGCGATGACATCACTATGCGAAACATACCCTTAAAAAACTTCATAGCCAATGTGGAAGTGCGCGATTCTTTTGCAGAGGTAAGGACTTTGTCCTTCGATTTATGGGAAGGGATCGTCATGTTAAAGGGAACTGCGCAAAAAGATGCATTAGATCTTAACGGACAGTTCAATGCCATCAATTTGTCACATCTTCCGCTACCCCCTAAGTGGTTTCCGCAGGGTCTGGCGGGCGGCATGTTAGAAATAAGGGGAAATATTGCTTCGCCTCAAATCACGGTCGACGGCATCATGAAAGAAGCAGCTATCGGCGGTCTTTCATTTGATAAAATTAACTTTTTGGCAAAAAGCGATATGACAAACTTCAAGGTTGACTATTTCGAAGCATGTAGCGAGGAAGGAGTTTTAAAGGGCGAACTTGAAGGCACTTTTAAGCCAAGGCCTTCCCTTAAATTTGACCTTCATGGAAAGAAATTGCCCACAAGCATGCTAGCACATCTTTTTTCGCCAAACCTCAAAAACGCACTGCAGGGATTGGTGCAAGTTAATCTTAAGGGCGAATATAAAGACACATTAACGGTACGCGGCAACATTGACGCTGATGAACTGTTGTTTTTCGGCTTGAAGATCCAAAAGGCAAGCATCCCCATCCAATTTACTGGTGATGCATACCAGATTGGCGATTTAAGGGCTAAGATTTCTGGGGGCACATTGCAAATGCACCTGACTGCTAAAAGAAACCGACCTCTACAATGGAAAACTATGATTTCCCTCGAAGACGTACCTCTGGAATTTCTCCTTCAAGACTTTTTAAAAGAGGCTTACTCGGTTTGTGGCTCTGCAAACCTTTACTTAGACTTAAAGGGCGAGGGGGCGCGTTTGGTGAACATGTCAGGATTGGGCAAGCTCGAAATTACCGATGGTCAGATTCTTGCATTTCAAAAGCCGGCTAAAACTTTAGAAGAACTCGGCATTGAAGGTTTTAAGTTTCATCGGGCTTTATTAAACTTTAATATAAATGGGCCTTCCGTTTACATCTTGCCTGGAAGCATGATCACTTCTCATCCTGACGATTCACTATATCGTTATATCTCTTTCGACGGAGTCATAGCTTCAGATGGCAAAATTGACCTTTTTTGTTTAGGGAACGTCAACGCTAAGGCTTTAAATGCCTTGACAAAAGCCTTAAAAGAGGTAGCAGCGCTTGAAAATCCGACGGAACAGGAAATTGCGCAAAATTTGCTCAAAGGCCTTATTGGAGGGTTTTCAGTCAAAGATTTCAAGGATGTCTCTTTGCGCATCAAAGGCACATGGCCTTCGGTAACGCTTTCCAAATTAAGCGTCGGCGAACCTTCATTGGGCAAAGACACCACTTCCCACAGATTAAATGGTGATGAAGACGAGTGGAACGTTAACTTGTTTTTTGCCTTTCCCACCGGTGACGGGAGCTCGCCCGATTACGATTTTGGCGATCAATTTATATCACAGCTATTACAGGGCCTTTTAGATCAACTTTTCAGCCCTGCGTCTCATGATAATGAGAAAAAGGGAACCTTCTCTACAGTCAACGAGTTCAACGGCAGCCATTAAAGCCTATCAAAAACACAAAAGCACATGGATGAAGCATGTGACGCTTCAGTCTAATTGACGAAGGATCGACCATCGACTAAAGCTAAATGCCTATTTAAGCCTTTTAAGATTGGTTGTTTAGTAGAACATTTAACAAAACATCGTGGTCGATGTTGCCTCCCGATATAACCACTCCTACATTTCGCCCCAAAGCCGAAATGCGACCCGATAGCAAAGCCGCTACGCCTACAGCACCTGCCCCTTCTACTACTTGATGGTGTTTTTGATGGAGGAAGGCGATCGCCTTGGCTATTTCTTCTTCCGTGACCGCTATAAAATCATCAACGCATGTTCTAGCCAGGTCCAGCAGAGACTGTGGTATCGTGCCTGTAAGACCGTCTGCCAACGTCTCGGAATAACAGACATTCACCACCCTGCCGGACTGCCATGACACCACCCATGGCATTGAGGCAACTGATTGAACCCCAATGATCTTTATGCCAGGCGATAATGCCTTCGCAGCGATGGCAATGCCCGTTATCAAACCTCCGCCCCCGGCCGGAACCACGATCATATCAAGATCCGGTTCATCAAGCAACATCTCCAATCCAACAGTACCAGCGCCGCTCACTATGTAGTGATCTTCGTAGGGAGACACATAAGTCAAGCCTTCCTTATTTGCGAGATCCATGGCTGCTAGTTCAGCATCATCGTAGAGATGCCCAACGACTCGTAAGTCGACCGCATCGCCGCCCAATCGCTTTATAGCCTTCTGCTTGGTAGCGGGACATACGCCTGGAACGAAAATTACAGCCTTGACATTGAGCATCTTTGCGGCAACCGCCACGCCTTGTGCGTGATTACCGCTTGAAGCCGTAACAACCCCCCGCTTACGCTCTTCCTCTGACATGTGAAATATCTTGTTCAAAGCCCCCCTAATCTTGAAAGAACCGCAGAATTGTAAATTTTCCCATTTCAAGTAAACATTCCCTCCGGTGACTTCGCTCAAATCAAGGGACATTTCCACAGGCGTATGTCTTACCTTTCCATTTAAAAAGCTGGCTGCCAATAAGACATCTTTAACTTTAGGCCATATCATTTATTAATTTCTCCCCTTTTTCGCAAACTTTATTAAGACTTTTTTCACCAGTTCATGTTAACATTATAATGGTTCTTAACCCATATCAAAATCATAAAAAACAGAGGTCCAATGCTTAGACACAATGCGGGGGATCCCTTTAACTTTCAAGTGCTGATAACAGCATTTAGAGACCATCTAAAAGGTTCATAAGATTTGTTTTCTGTGTCTTTAGCGTGGTTGCAGAGACGAGTTTGTTTGCATTCAAACAAAAACTTTATCGTGT
>NZ_CALETC010000334.1:0-37936 GCF_937920065.1 Acetomicrobium mobile | reverse complement strand
TGGGAGTGGAGGAGATGGAAAAAGATCCAACGGGACGTCCTTATGCATACGCTAACCCTTCATTCAAGACGCTTCCAGTCATTGGTCCAGGGGGACCTGCAAGCATAAATCAAGGTCCGGATCCGGAGGCAACTTTAAGTTGCAATCCCGATTTAATATTTATAACCTATATGCATAAAAACAACGCCGATAGGCTCCAAACCAAGCTTGGCATCCCAGTAGTCGTGTTATCCTACGGAGACAAGATGGTATCCGAAGAAGCTGTATATCGCTCCTTGAGCCTGATAGGGCGTATCATGGACAATTCCAGGAGAGCAGATGATCTCGTTAAGTTTTTTGAGGATATGAAAAAAGATCTGTCGAGTCGCGCAAAGGGCTTCGCCCAGGAGACCCCTTCGGTTTATGTCGGCGGAATCGGACACAGGGGCGCCCATGGAATCGAAAGTACCTTTAGAAGATATCTCCCTTTCGAGTTTTTAGGGATAAAAAGTGTTGCGAGAAATTTAAAGGGTGAATATGTACTAATTGACAAAGAAATGCTTTTAGTATGGGATCCAGACATAATTTTTGTCGATGGAGGTGGAAGACATCAAGTCGAAGAGGACATTCGAAAAAACTCAAAATTTTATAAAAATTTGTCAGCTTTCAAACATGGCAGAGTTTATTTGACGTTACCTTATAATTATTACACGACAAATTTAGGTACATGTTTTGCCAACGCCTACTTTATTGGCAAAGTTGTGATTCCGTCAAACTTTAATGATATAGATCAAGAAAAAAAGGCTGATGGTATATATTTATTTCTTTTGGGAAAAAGAGTATACTCGAACATGAAAAAAGATTACGGGGGCTATGACCCCTGGATTTGAAAAACTACCTTGGACAAATAAAGCAATCGTTTACCTAAGGCTATATCGAAACTAACCCTCCGTTTTGCAATCCGAAAAGGACAAGATTTCTCCGAGCCAATTGACCTAAGGATCCCCGAAGGGATCTATGGTCTTTGGCCGATGGGTATCCTCATCGAGGAAGGAGACAAGATCCGTCAGTGGGGAGAGGCAGTTGCCATAGTATGTGCCGACACGGAGGAACATGCAAGGGCCGCCGCAGATGCGGTGAAGGTAGAAATCGAAGAACTACCTCCACTTTTATACAGATAGCACAAAGAGGCGGAGTTGAGATCTCCGCCTCTTTGAATTAATTAAAATTCATCAAAGGCTTTAACGCCTCTGGGATAGGATCATCCGATTTGACAGGTTTTGGCCCAACTGTAGCTTGTCCCATTTTTTCAAATATTGCCAATCCTCCCTGGGGATCCAATACATACGAAAGAAATCTAACGGCAGCCTCCTCATGTGGGGCGCCTACAGGAATGGTTAAACTATATACAATGGGACTGCCTTTGGTTATAATCTTTTCTCCAGGTTCTTTACCTGCCAGCTCGACTTCCGCAGTTGCGTATAAATCAGCAAAGTCTGGGTTTTTCAGATTCACCTCGTCGGGCAGTTCTACAAAAGACAAACCATGCTGCACAGCTACCGAACGATACTCAAAGGCGTAATCTAATTCTCCGCTCTTTACCATGGCAACCAAATCGTCTGCCTTAGGCTGGACAAGTCTCGTCGGGTCATTGATTGCCTTCTGATAAAGATCATTGGCATCCTTATAATACTTTTCAGCAAGCTGTAAAACCATAAGGGAACGATATCCACAAGGATCGGCATTTTCATCGGAATGACCCCAGCAGACGTCGGACCTAAGAATTATCTTGTACCAATTTGACGCGTCGATTTCATCAGCATATTTAGATTTCGGTCCATACACCAGAACTATCTCGTTAGAAGAGAACATTATATTCCACTTTGCAAATTTGGGCCTTAATAACTGCTCAATGACCAGATAGTCTGCCGAGAAAAAGACGTCACAGGGGTTGTTGTCTATAATCTTTCTTGCTAAACCTGCGCTTCCTCCTGATTCTCTTTCAATGTCCACCTCGGGATTTGCCCTCTCGTAAGCCTCCTCTATGGCTTCCAGGGGAGCGCTCAAACTACCTGCGTGAAGGACAATAATTTCCTGTTCTTCGGCAAAAGCCGAATTTCCCATCAATACAATTCCTAAACACAGAGCCATTGTAATTGCAAGAAAACAAGCTTTCCCCTTCATTGCACTTTCCCTCCTTTCTTAATTTAAGAGGCACTATACATTAATATATTTCGTTAGTTATATCATGCAAGTATAAGACATGACGGTCAAGTTCATTTTTTCCTGCAAAAAAGGCTATCCTACGCATGATTGAGATACTCCCGCTAATTTATGATCTGGTTGTATGTCTTCTTCAGTGCCAAGTTTTGCCCTCAACATTAACAAATGTAACATAAAATGAACAATATTTTAATAGTTTTACAAACCTCATAAATTAGAATCGATAGTATTGGGCCATAAACAAAACGCCCAAAAAATTGGGAAGCTGTCAGATCGATTGACAAGGATTTTCCTGAACGCTTTTTCACGTCAGGGCAAGGGAATAGTTCTTCCTGCATTTAGGGCATACCTGACGATGTTTGCCTAATTCACAACGGTGAATGTCGAAACCTGATGGAAAAAATTTGGAGATAATTCTCGATTCCTGTTATTATCAATATTGTTATCATTATCAATGTTATTATCAATTGAGCATCTTCGGACAGGAGTTGTTTTTTATGAGGAAGAACGTTCACTGCGGGATATCAATCTCGGGTGGAGGACTTCGCTACGTTGAGCTAAAAAAAGAAGGCACATCCCTGAAATGTAACGCCCGCGCCAAAGTTTTTCTCCCCAAAGAAGTAATACAAATGGAAAGCGTCATCGATACAGAGGCCCTATATCTGGCTCTCAAAAAGTTAAAGAAAAAGATTGGAAGGTTTGGCAAGGTTAAAGCAGCTTTTGGAATTCCCATGAGGGATAGCCATGAAGGTTTTGTCGATTTTCCTAGGAACATGCCTTTTGACGAAGTGATAAAGTCACTTCAATGGCAATTAGATCAATATTTACCCCTTACGGCTGAAAAGGCTTATTATGATGCAGTAGAAATCGATTTCCCCTTTCCTCCTAAAGATTCAAACCAGAGAGAATCATTTAGAAAGTATTTAGTAATAGCATCGAGCAAATCCTTTATAGACAAAATTATGAAAGCCATCACAAGCGCTGGTTTTTTCCCTACTGCCTTAGAGCCCACATCGATAGCACTCTTCAGAAGCGCCCTCATATCTCCTAAAGACAGCGAAGGCCTAGCCGATGCATTTGATAGTAAAGAAGGATATTTGTCTTTTTTCCTGGGTGATACCATTTCCCTGATAGCCCTGGGTTACAAGGACGACGGTATATTTTACAGGCCTGTAATGTTAGGGCGCAAAACGAACTCAGAATACTTGGTTCAAAACATTGTCAAGGAAATCAAGTTTACCGTCGATTACCTCAACGGTTATTATCCCTATTTAGGAATAAATCGATTGTTTTTGATCGGCTTGACCAAACTCGCATCAGAGCTACGGGACGCTTTGAAATCTGCCGTGGCGTTTCCCGTAACTTTACTTGATCCCTGGAA
Source organism: Acetomicrobium mobile (assembly GCF_937920065.1). Taxonomy (NCBI): domain Bacteria; kingdom Thermotogati; phylum Synergistota; class Synergistia; order Synergistales; family Acetomicrobiaceae; genus Acetomicrobium; species Acetomicrobium mobile. The sequence continues at coordinate 34,353 of NZ_CALETC010000334.1, read as the reverse complement.
AAACTTCCCACTCGATGAACGGCCAAGGGGAGGTGGTTGGGAGGCACCGCTGGGTCTGGCGTTAAGGGACATTATATGATTGCTATAGACGACAGATAGGAGTGTGTTTTCGCTTTATTTTTTTTGACAAGACAATTCGCCCTATTGACAATACCAGATTATACTTGTAAGATTCATACAACTTGATTTTATAACGTAACGGCGATGAAGCAAGAGGCCGGAGGAAGAAGGTACCAACAGAGATGGGCGTTTACCGAGCTGAGAGGCGCCCTTGGTGCACCGCAAGGCCCAAAGCTTGCGAGAGCTGGCGTGGAAAGGTAAAAAGGCCGGAGTACACGCTCGGGTTGCCTCCGTCAAAGGGCTAACGAGAGGGGCACATTTGTTTTGCGAACAAGGGTGTCCAAGATGGGTGGTACCGCGGGTATAAAAGCTCGTCCCAAATTTGGGACGAGCTTTTTATTATATTCACATACTTGGAGGGATAGATATGTTCAGAGGAACCGGCACAGCACTGATTACGCCTTTTAAGAAAGGAAGGGTTGATTTCGAAAGCCTGGAGAGATTGGTGGAGTTTCAAATCAGAAATGGCGTCGATTTCTTAGTGGTACTTGGAACTACAGGGGAGGCAACCACAATCAGCAGCACCGAAAAAAGGAAGATCATCCGATTTTTCGTCGAAAGAGTTGCCAGAAGGATCCCCATCGTGGTTGGCACGGGCTCAAACTGTACGCAAACAACGGTCGAACTGTCGCAAGTGGCGTTGTCGCTTGGAGCTGATGCGGTGTTAATTGTTACGCCTTACTACAATAAGCCGCCACAAGATGGATTATATGAACATTATCGAACAGTTGCTTCACGCCTGGGAAGCGGACAAATAATTATTTACAACGTTCCAGGAAGAACAGGCGTAAACATCCTGCCTGAAACTGTTATCAGGCTTGCAGAAATCCCAAACATAGTGGGCATTAAGGAAGCATCGGGCAACCAAGCACAGGTCGATGCGTTAATCAAGAATGTTAAAAGAACGAGGCAGGACTTTGCCGTGCTTTCAGGAAACGACGATCAAGCATTTCATCTGGTAAATGCCGGAGGAGACGGCGTAATTTCCGTACTTTCAAACGTAGCGCCTAAAGAAACTTCGGATATGATACGCTACACCCTGCAAGGAAAGACAGAGGAAGCGCGTCGCCTGCATCTCCAGCTTTTCCCTTTGATGAAAGGTCTATTTTGCGAAACTAACCCGATTCCCGTAAAATATGCAGCGAGCAAGCTCGGGTTGTGTCGAAATGAACTGCGGCTTCCCTTGATTCCAGCTTCACCTAAGGCAATGGCTGAGGTAGACAGGGCCATGGAAGAAGGAGGGATACTTTCATGCGTTACGGTTTAATAGGGGCTACGGGTCGGATGGGCCAAGAAATCAAGAAGGCTTTCGAGGGTCATGTTTTATGCTTAAAAGTGGATACCCAGGAAACTTGGAGCGATGAAACGAGACCTGAAGTGATCGTCGATTTCTCACACAGAAGCTCTTTGCCCGATACGATAGAGCTTTGCAAAAAACATGAATCGGCTCTGGTCATAGGTACAACAGGGCTAAACGATGAAGACTTCTTAATGTTAAAAGAACTTGCCAGGAAAGTCTCGGTCGTACAAAGTTATAACTTTTCCTTCGGAGTTAACGCCTTAAAGATCATACTGGCAAGTTACTCAAAGCTTTTTGAGGACTGGGACTTAGAGATCATTGAGGCACACCACAACAAGAAAAAAGACGCCCCGTCAGGAACGGCCATAATGCTTCAAAATGCCGTTGGAAGGCCTTGTCCCATGCATTCCTTGCGAATTGGAGGCGTGCCCGGAGACCATAGCGTTATCTTTGCAAACGAAGGAGAGATCCTTTCCTTCAATCATCGAGCCATATCAAGAAGCGTCTTCGCCTATGGTGCCTTGAAGGCCGCAGAATTTGCATTGACTGTCAATAATGGTTTTTATACCTTTGAGGAGGTCTTGCAATGCAAGCTCAAGAAATAATTAAACTCATAAGCGAATCAAAAAAGACGACTCCTTCCATTGCTTTCGTAGCTGGGGATCTTCGAGATCTTGATTGGGGCGACTTGCACTTCGTCGGCGGTTTGGACTTTGGGGTTTTAATTGGCGATTATAAGGAGATAAAAAGGGCAAGAGATAAAAACAAAGACCGCATTCGAGATTTTCATGTTGAGGTAAGGGCTCGAAACTCGGCTATTCCCTTAGCTGACCTTACTAAATACGATGCTCGCATAGAACCTGGGGCGATAATACGGGATATGGTCGAAATAGGCAGGGGCGTTGTGATAATGATGGGCGCCGTGATAAACATAGGAGCCGTCATAGGGCCTGGCACAATGATAGACATGAATGCAGTCATTGGAGGAAGGGCCATTATAGGATCCAACTGTCATATAGGAGCAGGCACAGTCATTGCGGGTGTTATAGAACCGCCAAGCGCCACCCCTGTAGTAATAGAAGATAACGTGTTAATCGGGGCAAATGCCGTCATTTTAGAAGGAGTCAAAGTCGGAAAGGGCGCTATAGTTGGCGCAGGTTCCATCGTGACGAAGGACGTGCCCGAAAAAACCGTCGTCGTTGGAGCACCGGCACGTATCGTTAAGAGAGTAGACGAAAACGTCGCTGATAAAAGCAAGATCGTTGAGGATTTGAGGAATCTATAAATAAAAACGTGGAGGGATCTTTCTTTGATCGTACAAAAATATGGTGGATCATCGGTCGCGACGGTCGAAAAAATAAAAAGGGTAGCAGAAAAGATAAAAAGGGTCATCCAAGAAGGAGAAAAGGTATGCGTTGTGGTCTCTGCCATGGGAAAGACCACGGACGGGCTCATATCTCTGGCAAAAAAGATAAGCGGCACCCCAGAACCGCGCGAACTCGATATGCTTCTGTCAACCGGCGAACAGGTGACGGCAGCATTACTTTCCATTGCGCTAAACGAATTGGGCATACCCTCTGTCTCTTTAAATGCCCTTCAATTGGAAATGATAACGACACCCGATTTCAACAACGCACGCATAATCGATATAAATACGGAAAAGCTGATGGAAGAATTTAAGACAAATGACGTCGTCGTTGTGACCGGATTTCAGGGCATCACTGACTTCAAAGATGTGACCACCCTTGGACGGGGCGGTTCTGACACGTCAGCTGTCGCTATAGCCGCGAAGTTAAATGCTAGGTGTGAAATTTATAGTGATGTGCCAGGGATATTTGCCTGTGATCCCAAGATAGTGCCATCAGCTAAAAAGCTATCCTACATAACGTACGATGAATTGATGGAGCTGGCATCCATGGGCGCAAAAGTTATCCATTTCAGGGCCGTTGAAATAGCTAAGAAATTTAATGTAGAGCTTTATTCTACGTCCGCACATTCCAATGAAAGGGGGACTTACGTGGTGAATACCTTACCAGATTGGCTGGAACAACCAGTTGTTACTGGTGTTGCGATGGACAAAAATCAAAGAAAGTTTGTCATTAGCCCTTTACCTGGGGGACAAAAGACCCAAGTTCATTTATTCATGACCCTAGCTTCTCAAAACATAAACTTAGACATGATCTCCATGATCAAGAATAACGGCAATGCCTGTTTATCCTTTACCGTTACAGAGGATGCAAGTGAAAGTGTGCGCAAAACTGTGAAACATATTTTATCCGAATATGGTGAACACGCGCTTGTCGAAGACGATGAGGTGGCCAAGATAACGGCCGTAGGCGTCGGAATAGACTCAACCCCAGGGGTGGCAGCGAGATTTTTTGCTGCCCTTGATAAAGAGGGAATAAAGTTGCTTGGCACGAGCACCTCCGAGATAAAAATATCAACATTAGTTCCAAGAAGTAATGCAGAAAAGGCCGCAAAGGCAGTAGCCGAAGAGTTTGACCTGGCTTGAAAGCCCAGGATAAATATCGCCTTTAAAAAATTCTCCCTAAATTTAGGTACTCATTGAGGTGGCAAAGTGTGCAGTATAATTTATGCAATATAAATACAGCATAAATGCAGCTTTTTGCTTGTGTTTAGATTGCAGTTCATAGTAGTATTTATAATAAACAATAATATTGAGGAGGAGAATGAAAGATGCGAAAGGGTAAAGTATGGATTTGTCTTTGCCTTGCTTTTCTGTTTGTCCTACCTCTGGGGATTGCCTACGCGCAGGAAAAACCCATTAAAATCGGCCTTCAAGCTCCTATTACCGGGCAATGGGCTTACGAGGGAGAAATGGCTAAAAACTCGGTCGAGGTTGCCCTTCAGATGATTCAAGAAGAAGGGGGTATACTGGGCGGTCGCAAAATAGAAATCGTAATAGCAGACGACGCCTCCAACCCTCGAGACAGCGCTTTGGCAGCACAAAGGCTTGTTTCCCAACGCGTGGCTGCGGTTATTGGAACTTACGGCTCCTCGGTCAACGAACCAGCAGCAGATATATACGAAGCTAATAAAATGATCGACATAGGCTATGGCAGCACAGCTGTAAAACTGACCATGGCCAAAGAACGCAAATATTTCTTCAGGACTTGCGGGCGCGACGATACGCAAGGACAATTTTTCAGCGAATACTCTGTTGAAGAGATGAAAGCCCGTCGTATAGCGATCATGCACGATAATACGACATTTGCATTAGGTGTGGCCGAAGAAGCCAAAAAAGCCCTTAAACAGTACCTCGATGCAGGAATAGCTGAACTGGTCTTTTACGATGCCATCACCCCGGGGGAAAAGGATTTTACGCCCATCCTTACAAAACTTCGGGAAACAAATCCTGACGTATGGTATTTCACCGGATATTTTCCAGAAGCAGGGCTGCTTGTACGCCAAGGTCGAGATCTGGGGATAAAATGTCCCTTCGTCGGGGGAAATGCTGCCATTAATGAAGATTTCATTAAAATAGCGGGTTTAGATTACGCTAAGGGATGTCTCATGACCCAAGAACCCATGCCCACCGACCTGGACACCCCGAAGGCAAAACGCTTCCTCGAACTTTATAGGCAAAAGCACAACACCATACCAACAAGTCCATGGCCCGTCTATGCTGCTGATGCCTTGTTTGCATTGGCTTTTGCCATCGATAAAGCTGGTTCTACCGAAACGGACGCCATGTTAAACGTCCTTCGAACAGGCATGGAAGGTTGCGATGGCATCACGGGAAGCATAGGCTTCACCGATCGGGGGGATAGAAGGGGAATAATCTACAAGATGTACGTAGTGACCGAAAAAGGAGAGATGGTAGTTTACAATCCATAACACCATAACACAGGGAAAGAAAGGAGCGACTTATGATAATCTTAGAACAACTTTTAAACGGACTAACAATAGGTTCTTTTTACGCGCTCATCGCGCTTGGATATTCCATGGTTTATGGTGTCATGAAGTTGATTAACTTCGCCCACGGCGATTTGTTTGCTTTGGGAAGCTATTTAGGATATTCCCTTCTGATATGGGGAGCAGGGGCCGCGAGCCAAAGATTTGGTCTATGGGGAGGCATGATCGCGGCCCTCCTTTTTTCCTTCTTCGCGGTGGGGTGCGCGGGAGTTTTGATGGAAAGAGTGGCTTACCGTCCCGTTCAAAAATCGGGCAGACTACCTTTGGTGGTATCCGCTTTAGGTGTCTCCATATTTTTACAGAACTCGATAATGGCGATATGGGGACCAAGATATCAAGCATACCCCGCTTCGGTAGTCCCCACGCACGCTATACATTTGGGATGGCTTCACGTAACAATAATGCAACTGTTCATATTGATTTTATCTTTTATGCTGATGCTAACTTTATATTACATCGTCCAAAAGACGACGTTTGGTGCAGCGATAAGGGCTACGGCTCTGGATAGAGAAATGGCAACAATCCTGGGCGTCGACGTAAGAAAGATCACGTTATTCATCTTTTTTCTGGGTCCAGCATTAGGCGGCGTGGCAGGGGTAATGAATGGGATGTACTATCGTCAGATATCCTTTGTCATGGGATGGAATTATGGGCTTAAAGCCTTTACTGCAACTATACTTGGAGGCATAGGTAACATTCCAGCAGCGATGCTGGGAGGACTGCTACTCGGCATAGTCGAGATGTTTGGAGCGGCCTATATATCGAGTGCGTGGAAGGATGTCTTTACATTTTTAATTCTCATCATCATATTAATTTTCCGTCCAACAGGACTAATAGGCGAAAAGGTCGCCGAAAAGGTGTAACCCATGGGTAAGGGTCGAGGAACATCTAAATTTTCGCTATTGGCCATCATTCTCCTTTTTTGCCTCTATCCTCTTTTTTCTAACTTTTACTGGACAGACGTGGCTTTTTTCTTCGGAGTATACGCGCTACTTGGCTTGAGCCTAAACATCGTATTAGGGGAGACGGGATTATTTGATTTAGGACATGCTGCCTTTTACGCCATCGGCGCTTATATCACAGCCATCTTAAATACGTTGTATGGCATCCCAATAATATGGCTAATTCCACTCAGTGCTATAGGTGCAGGCCTTTTTGCGTATATAGTCACTTCTCCTATCATACATCTCCGTGGAGATTATCTGTGCGTTGTAACCATTGGCATAGGAGAGATCGTAAGATTAGCACTGATAAATAACCCCTTCGGATTAACAGGTGGGCCAAATGGCATAACCGGCGTAGGGAGACCTTCTCTTGGGCCTTTTTTAATAGACTCTCCCACTCGTTTTTACTTTTATGTATGGGGTATTTTGGTCATAGTTATAATATGTCTAATTCGACTGCAACGTTCTCGGATCGGCAGAGCGTGGAATTATCTTCGCGAAGACGATATTGCCGCCGAGACGAGCGGCATTGATGTAAGGCACTTCAAACTTTTAGCATTCGTAATGGGAGCTGCATTAGCCGGAGTAGCAGGCAACATTTATGCGAGCAAATTAATGATCGTTTCACCGGATACCTTTACTTTCATGGAATCTTCCATGCTTTTTTGCATCGTAATGTTAGGTGGTTTGGGCTCCATACCCGGTTCTATCCTTGGGGCTGGCATTATAACTGTGTTCCCGGAAATCTTTCGAATCGTTGCAAACTACAGGATGCTTTTTTTCGGAGGTGCCTTGGTATTGACGATGATATTTCGTCCAGGGGGAATTTGGCCGCGAAAAAGAGAAGCTTTGAGACTGCAAGTTAGTGATATCGATGATGTCAAGGGAAAAGTAAGGGGCAAATTAAAGGCAATTGACAAAAGCCAAAACATGAAAAAAACCACGAGCAAAAATAATTCTAATGAACCAAATACAATTGGAAACCACATTTTAACAACCGATAAACTGACAATGACCTTTGGGGGGCTCGTCGCTGTTAATGAGTTCGATTTGGCCGTTAGCCAAGGAAAGATAACGAGTATAATAGGGCCCAACGGCGCAGGAAAGACCACGGTATTTAACGTCGTAACCGGGATATATAAGCCGGTATCTGGTCGAGTTTATTTCGAGGGCAACGACATCACGGGCTTGAAACCGCACAAGATCGCAGAGTTGGGCTTAGCGCGCACTTTTCAAAATATCAGGCTTTTTCCCAATCTAACTTGCATTGAAAACGTCATGGCCGGGCTTCATCATAGAATGAACTCTTACGTACTGTCTTCGATCGTAAGAACCGAATCTCAACGAGCGGAAGAAAAGTGGGCATTAGAGATTGCCATGCATTGGCTCGAAAAAACCGGATTAGGCGACGTGCATGACGAACTCGCCAAAAACTTGCCCTACGGAAAGCAAAAACTCCTGGAACTGGCAAGGGCATTGTCATCCTCCCCGAGGTTATTAATTCTGGACGAACCTTCTTCCGGTTTAAACGATAAAGAAACGGAGGAACTTATGGTATTTTTGGAGAGCCTCTTAGAAGAACAAAACCTTACCATTTTGCTAATCGAACATGACATGAACGTGGTCATGGGCATTTCCCATTGGGTCGTGGTGATGGATATGGGAATGAAAATAGCAGAAGGAACACCAAAAGAAATCTACAACCATCCAAAGGTCATCGAAGCCTACTTGGGCAGGGAGGAATAGGGCATGTCCGAGTTGTTAGTCCTGGAAAATGTCGTTGTTACCTATGGGGCTGTTCAGGCTTTAAAGGATGTATCGCTAAAGCTTTATGAAGGCCAAATAGTAGCTGTCTTAGGAGCAAACGGAGCGGGCAAATCGACCATGCTTAAATCTATCTCAAAGATAGTGCCTTTGCAAAGCGGAAAAATATATTATAAGGGCAAAGACCTGAGTCTCGTACCTGCACACGAGCTTGCCTCTTTAGGGATTTCACACGTACCTGAGGGAAGAAGGGTATTTTCCACCCTTACGGTGGAAGAAAATTTAAACCTCGGGGCTTATGGCGGAAGAGAACGGCTGTCTCAGAAAGAAGTCGAAGCGGAGAAACAATGGATCTTCGAGCTCTTCCCGGTGCTTTTGGAGAGAAAAAACCAGCTTGCCGGCACACTTTCCGGGGGGGAACAACAGATGCTTGCCCTCGGAAGAGGACTGATTTCCAAACCTACCCTTCTTTTGTTGGATGAACCTTCCCTTGGATTGGCACCGATATTGGTAAAAGAAATATTTAACGCCATAAGAAAGATTCACGAAGAACGCGGCGTCTCGATTTTGTTGGTGGAACAAAATGCTAAAAAAGCCTTAGCTGAAGCACATTACGCCTACATCCTCGAGACCGGCAAAATTAGCATCGAAGGACCATCAAGTCAACTAGCTAATGACGATAGGGTAAAAGCTGCCTATCTAGGCGGAAGCGCCTTGGAGAAGAAGTTTGAGAATAAATAGGGAGCTGCAGAAAGATGAGAACAAGATTTTTGAGTAATCTTATTAGTTGTATAATTTTGTTGCTTTTGCTCGATCTAGCGTTTGCTTTTAGTTCCAACGCAAACCTGGAGGTGTTGCAAATGCAGATAAAGATTACTTCAACAGCTTTTAAAGAAGGTGAATTCATCCCTTCCAAGTACACCTGTGACGGCAAAAATATAATGCCGCCTCTTAGTTGGCAGGGGATACCTCCTGAAACACAGAGCATAGTTTTGATCGTCGATGATCCGGACGCGCCAGGCGGGACGTTCACGCATGCCATTTTCTTTGATATCGATCCAAAAAAAGAAAGCTTAAGCGAAGGAGAAACGCCAGGAGTCGCAGGAATCAATGATTTTGGACGTCTAGGGTACGGAGGTCCTTGTCCGCCAAGAGGGCATGGCGTACACAGATATTACTTTAAAGTCTATGCTTTAGATATTCCGTCGTTGAAACTCAAAAGCGGAGCTAACAAGTCGGCAGTTGAAAAAGCTATGAAAGGGCACATACTGGCTTACGGAGAATTAGCGGGGAAATACGAAAGAATGTAAATCTAGTTAAGTAGATACACGAATCGTGCCTTATAAGTTTAAACAGCCTCTTTTTATACTTGCAAAGAGGCTGTTTAAGCATTTTTATTATATTCATGTGTTAATATGAAAACGTGCGTTTTTACTTGTATTTTTCATAAAGATATGATAAAATATGTACAAATGTTCTTATAGGAGTGATGTCCGGTGAGTGAGAAGTTGGTTGACATACGTGAAAAATTGGCTTCCCACATCGGAGCTCGCGTTAGATACCGGCAGTCAAAAGGAAGGCGAAAGGCAGAAGAGCACGAGGGTGTAATCATGGAGACCTATCCGAATATATTTACGCTATTCGTAAAAGCGCAGAACAGCACTGTTTCGTTCCGCTATGCTGATTTGTTAACGCGCGATGTAGAGCTAAAGTTTCTGCCCTCAGGGGAACAAATCGAGTTTTAAGGAAAGCTTTTTGTTTTCTTTCATGTCATTTCGACACAAAGACTAAAACCATTAAAGGCTAGGTAGAAGCCAAGCAACGCAAAATCAAAAAGAGCTCCTTTATATAAAGATATTATATAAAAAAGACCCCCAAGGCCTAGGTGGGGGTCTTTAATTATTTTTTTAGAGCGCCTATTTATTTGAGCACAATTAATTGGTACACTTTTTGTGCGATATTTGCAATGGATTCGGGTTAAGGTAAGACAAATTGATGAAACCCAGATCGGAGGTAAGAGTATATTGATTTACATCCCTAGTTACATAAAAATAAACCTGACCTTAAGAGTCTTTGTACCTAGAGAAGATGGGTATCACGAAATAGCAACTTTATTTCACAAGCTCGGTCCCGTTGAATGGTTAGGCGTTAAAAAGTTCAATGATCCTGCTCAAAAAGACGTGATTAATTCACACAACATCGTTATCTCAGGAACTAATATTATAAACAGGGCGATCGATTTTTTGAGGGAAAAGGGAATTAAATTACCTCCTATGGAATGTGATATCTGGAAAATTTTACCAATTGGCAGTGGGATAGGCGCGGGCAGCGGCAACGCAGCAGCGATGGTGGAATGGCTTTCCACGGTGCATGATATTGACCTTGACCCTTCAGAGCTTGCCTCTATAGGAGCCGACATTCCCTTCTTTTTATCAAAGTCAAAAACTGCACTAGCGACCGGTGTAGGCGAAAGGCTTAAACTGCTGGACCAGCTCACGGGTATATATGCCTTGTTAGCCATTCCTGACAAAAGTATTTCAACTGCAGAAGCTTATAGAAAACTCGATGAGGACCGGAAAAAGGGAAATATCAATATAGTCCCTGTTTCCCACGCAATCTACGAAGCCTTAAACATATACGGCAACCTCGAAAGACGAAAGAAAATAGGTCTTCTTCCTAACGATTTCATATCTATACTGAGAAAAGAAAGCGATTTTTACGATAAATTTTTCGATTTGTGCAATACTTTCAAAAGCAGCCTAGCTTGGAGCGTAAGCGGAAGCGGTTCTTCTGCCTTCTGCCTTTTTACAGATAAATATGAAGCACTTAAGGCACAAGAGGTTATGAGCTCGAAGCTGGTCGAAATAAGCAAAATATTTGTACTGGAGTGATTGGAAGTGAAAATCCCCAGGACAGAACGCATTGCAAGAATAATGTGGAGGTTGACCAAAAACCCCTTTCGATCATTCTCGCTGAGCGATATAGCCAAAGGTTTCAAAGTCTCAAAGACCGTCATAAGCGATGACATAGAGATAATATCAAAGGCAATGGAAGATGAAGGTCGCTGCAATATTGTCATCGACAGAGGAAGAGGTGGCGGAGCCTACCTGGTTCCCGTTTTTGACGAATCCGACAGGAGGAATTTTCTTGAATGTCTCGCCAACGAACTTTCGAAGGAAGAGAGGTTTTTGCCTGGCGGATTGATATACTATAGCGACATCATATTTAACCCATACTATACACAATGGTTAGGATGGGCCTTGGCATCGATGTTTGTTGATTCTGGTGCCGATGTGGTGATGACTACTGAGGTGAAAGGTATACCTATTGCCCTCTACGTGGCACAGGGCCTGGGACTTCCTTTAGCAGTATGTAGATTTAGAAACAGACCTAGTGATGGCCCTGCCGTGGCTTTACATTATCCTTCAGGAACAGGCGAAGTAAGGACTATGTATATGGGAACGCGCAATCTAAAAAAGGGGGCAAAGGTTTTAATCATCGATGACTTTATGCGAGGAGGTAGTACAATATCAGGTATGATAATGATGACTCGCGAATTTGAGGCTTCCGTGGTGGGAAAAGGTGTCTTTATCGCATCAGCTTTGCCAGAACAAAAGGCAATTTCTCAATACAAAGCTCTTTTGGTATTGGAAAAACGCGAAGGGAAGCCTCATGTGAGCGTTCTATGACAAAAAACATTTGACTAGAATGAAATTACTGATATAGTATGACAAAAAGAGAGGTGGAGGCAAATGAAAGTGGAACTAGACCAGGAGTTGTGTATAGGATGTGGGGTTTGCTCTCAAGTATGTCCGGAGGTCTTTGAGTTAGACGAAGATATGGGTAAAGCCAAGGTGATAAAGCAAAGCGGTGCAGATTGCGCGATGGAAGCGGCTGAAAGTTGCCCTGTTAGTTGCATTACTGTAGAAAAGTAGACGAATTTTTTTCGATAAAACGACTCTTACTACTTGCCCTAAAAGGAACTGGTAGTTATAATCATAAATGCCTAAAGGTCGGGCCCATAGCTCAACTGGTCAGAGCCACCGGCTCATAACCGGAAGGTTCCTGGTTCGAGTCCAGGTGGGCCCACCAAAGTAATCAAAGCCACCTTCGCGGTGGCTTTTTCTGTTAATTGCAACTAAGCGCGAGGAGATGTTTTTATGCATTATGCAGTAAAGGATGTCTTGACCAAAATAGACCGAATGGTCCCCTTCGATCTACAAGAGGAGTGGGACAATTCTGGTCTGATCCTTGGTGATCCACACTGCAAGGTCGAAAGCGTGGTTGTCGCGTTGGACTTGACCCTTGAAGTTATAGAAAAAGCGCACGAGCTCAAAGCAAATCTCGTAATCACTCATCATCCGCCAATTCTTTCTCCTATCAAGTGCTGGGATACCTCAAATTACGCTGAATCGCTATTTTACAAAGCTGCCCACGATAACTTGAACCTAATTGCGGTTCATACCAATTTAGATGTGTCCTATAACGGAATAAATGTTGCATTGGCCGAGGCAATTGAGATCACCGATTTTAAGCCCTTGTCTGAAGGCCCGGAGGAAGCCTTTGGGCTGGGAGCTTGGGGATATATGAAACGCGAGGTCTCTCGGGAAGAATTGGCAAAAATCTTGAACGCTGCCTGGCAAATTCCATGGATCGCATTTTACGGTGAAAAAAAACGGTTTAAGACTATTGCCTTGTGCGGTGGATCGGGCGGAAACCTGTGGATTAATGCTGCAAACTTTAACGTCGATCTATATATAACAGCTGACATGAAATATCATCAAATAGCCGAGGCGCAGCAACGCTTAAACATTGCTTTGGTAGATCATGGCCAAATGGAACGAAGCGGTTTATCCAAGTTCATCAAGGATCTGCAACAATCCCTTGAAATCCAGGTACATGATTTAACTGACATCAAAGTTTACAGTCCCCCGAGGATAATTTCCTTTGATTAAACTTTAGTCCATCGTTAAAATTGGACAATTATGTCTGGCCAAGGAAGCCACGGTTTCATTATAATAATTGTCAAAATAATCAATAAAAAATGAAAAAGTTCAGTCCTTACTTTGCGTGATATGTGTCGCAAGAATATTTAATATACATGTAAAAGCGTTGTTCACAGAAACACTTTAACATGTTCTATAAATGTGCTATTCGTATGATGGGGTGATATGATGAAAGAATGCGTGTTTAGCGGTATGCGACCCACTGGTAAATTGCACCTAGGACATTTGGCGGGGGCTTTGACAAACTGGCTAAAACTCCAGGATGAGTATGATTGCTATTACTGCATTGTTGATTGGCATGCTTTAATGTCCGAGTATATGAACAGTTCATCGATAAGGGACAACTGTAAGGAAATTTTGCTAGATTGGCTTGCCGTAGGACTTGATCCCAAAAAGGCCGTTATATTTCAGCAATCCCATGTAAGCGGACACGCCGAATTGCACCTTGCTTTATCAATGATTGCTCCTTTGGGCAGACTTGAAAGGAACCCAATTTACAAGGAGCAACTGGAAAATATTGCAGATAAAGATCTACAAACTTACGCCTTCCTGGGATATCCCGTTTTGATGGCTGCAGACATATTGCTATACAAGGCAACCAAGGTACCTGTGGGGGAAGACCAATCAATTCACATAGAGATAGCTAAGGAATTAGCACGACGCTTTAACAACACCTTTAAGGAAGTTTTTCCCGAGCCCGAAATCTTGCTCACGCCGACACCAAGGATTCCTGGCATCGATGGAAGAAAGATGAGCAAATCCTACAATAATGCCCTTTTCATCTCAGAAGACCTAGATGAAATGTGGGACAAAGTGAGAACTATGATGACAGACCCCGCAAGGATGAGGAGAACCGACCCGGGAGAGCCCGAAAAGTGCCCCGTATGGGAGCTGCATAAGGTATTTACCCTAGATGAAGAAAAAAAACAAGAACTCGCTCGCGAGTGTAGGGTAGCCGGCATCGGCTGCATAGATTGCAAAAAAGTCCTAATGGGATGGATTAAGGAAAAACTTGAGCCAATTCAAGAGCAAAGACGCTATTTTGAGGTCCACGGAGCAGAGATGATGGATATCTTACGAGATGGAGCAAAAAGGGCATCAATTGTCGCTTCTAAAACCATGGAAGAGGTAAAAACTGCGGTAGGCTTTGTCCTTTAAAATTATTAAACCCAAGCTCAAGGGACGCCCTTTTTGACTTTAAAAAGGGTAAAAGGAGGAGGAGAAGGGAAATCACGTGACTGTTAAGGTTGATTACGAGAATTTTTATGACACTTTGATTACCCTTATAAACTTGTTGGAAAGCAGACAAATAGAGGCTTCCCAAGTAAACGTCAGCGAGGTTATCAAAGTGTATGCAAGTTATTTGTTACGTTCAGAGAAGATGTCTTTGAGCGAAATAGCGGAATTTTTAACCAAGGCAGCCACTTTAGTGCTTTCTAAGGTTCGTGCTCTTTTTCCTCAAACTGCAGGCGAAATCGGCGAGGAAGACAAAGAAGAAGAAGTTACTTTAGACGCAAGCGGTACAACTTCCTCAATATCATTGCACCCCTTCAGAGTTGCAGCTATTTATTTAGAGATTCTGTCTTACAGAAGATCTAAACATTTCACCAGACAAGTTGAGGAGGTGCGGCCCCTTTACGAAGTGGGCGATCTTTATTTTTTGGCCTCTCTATGGTGGAGCTTGATAAATAAATTCAATTCTAAAACCAAACCTTCAGCACAAGATATGGTCAATTTACTGATAAAAGAAGACCCGGAGGAAACCATCGAAGCTCGCATAGAGGACATTAAAAATTCTTTGTCGAGACGCAAGGAATTAACGCTGCTCGAGTTGCTAAAAGACAAAACAGGTAAAAGTTTCGTTGTAAGCACAATCGTGGCATTGCTAGAACTTGCCCGGATTGGTATTATTTATTTAAATCAAAAGCAACAATTTGGGGATATTTATGTCAAACTCAAGGAATGAAATTAAAAAAGTTGCCAGGGAGATAGAAGCAATTTTATTTGTTTCAACAGAACCAGTAAAAACAGCAGAACTTGCAAACGCACTTTCGGTAGACCATGAAACGGTAGAAGAAACTATCCGCTGCATTAAAGATCATTACGACTTACATCACGGCATCACTCTGATCAATGTTGCCGGAGGTTGGCAAATGGCTACGGCAAGCGATCTTAGCGATGTCGTTGAAAACTATAACAGCTCCTACGGATATAAGTTGCGATTGAGCAAGGCAGCCATGGAAGCGCTTGCCATAATAGCTTACAAGCAACCCATCACGAGGACTGAAATAGAAGAAATTAGGGGAGTAAGAAGCGATAAGGTATTGGAAACCCTGCTGTCATCGGGTCTGATAAGGGTCGCCGGACGCAAAAAGGGCACAGGATTACCCTTGTTATACAGAACTACACAGGAGTTTTTAGAGGTCTTTGGCCTTAACTCGTTGAGCGAATTGCCAACGGAAGAAGAGTTAATGAATGAAGGAAATGTCACTTAAAGAAAATTCAAAAAACAGGAATGGCGCAAAGTACAACGAGTCTGTTAGACTAAATAAGTACTTGGCCATGTGTGGGTTGGGCTCCAGAAGAAAGGTCGAGAAACTGATCGCCGAAGGAAGGGTAAAAATAAATGGGCAGGTTGCGCCGGGACCGTGGGTTGCTATAAGCAGTGATACAAAAGTAGCAGTAGATGAGCGTACGGTGGTTCCCTTAAAAAAGGTCTACATAGCGATGAACAAGCCTCGTAACTACGTATGTGCCGTAACTGACGCCAGGTATAAGACGGTCTTGGATTTACTTCCTAAAGAATTAAGGGACTATCATCTCTTTCCCGTCGGCAGACTTGATAAAAATAGCACTGGGTTATTGATCCTTACAAATGATGGCGAATTCGCAAACAATTTGATACATCCGCGAAATAACATAACAAAGACATACGAAGTCGTTCTCGATAAGCCCATTGCCCAGAAAGACATAGTAAAGTGGGAAAAAGGACTTCGAATTGACAGGAAATTTATAAGGCCAAAAAGCGTCAAAACTCTCGCAGAAAATTGCTGCGAAGTGGAAATTTACGAGGGAGTAAAACGAGAAGTGCGGCGAATGGCAGAAATTTTGGGATACAAGGTAATTAAGCTGACAAGGACAAAAATAGGCAATCTTCAACTGAAAACTTTGAAGGAGGGATCCTTTTTAAAGCTGCAAAGAGAGGAATTATCGCTTATGATTCGCAACGGTGGCGTAATTTAATTCATCTTTTAAAAGCGTAGGAGGGCAGACTATGTCGATAGACGGAAGCCCAAAGGAAATAATAAAAAGGCGTATACTAAAAAGGGTGAAAGACATCCCGTCCTTGCCTCAATTTGTAATTTTAACGTTAAAAAAAATCGATGATGAAAGAAGTAGCGCCTCTGATGTTGCCAAATCACTTTCGAAGGATCAAGGATTAGTTGTTCGAGTTTTACGCTTGGCAAATTCTGCTTACTACGGCATCCCAAGAACCATTACGAGCGTGACGGAGGCCGTGGCTCTTCTTGGATTTAAGACATTAAGAAGTATAGTCCTAGCCGCTAGCATCTATCCCTATATGGCCGAATCACAGAAAGGTTACGCTCTGGATAAGGGCGAGCTATGGCGCCATTCCTTGGGTGTTGCCTATCTTTCACGTTATATAGGGGAAAAAGTGGGTGGCATCGATTTGGAAGAAGCGTATCTCGCCGGACTGCTACACGACATCGGAAAGATAGTCCTTAATGAGTACGTTCGTTACGGGTATTCCGTCATCAATAAGATGGTCGAGGAAAAATCCATTCCTTTTACTTACGCGGAAAGAGAAGTTTTAGGTTTCGATCACGCCGAGATAGGGGGCATGATCATAGATCAATGGGCACTACCTGAAATTTATTCCATGGTCGCCCGCTACCATCACACGCCAGAGCAGCTGCCTGAAGAAAAACAATCCTACAGGGCTATTGTTGACATAGTCCACGTAGCTAATGTAATGTGTCTTATCTTGGGCTTTGGGCTCGGCGCAGACGGATTACAACATAATATATCAGAAGAAGCATTAGAACGATTCAACTTAAAAGACGACATCGAGTCCTTGTTGTCTGAGGCCGTAAATATTTTGTATCAATTGGACGAAGAAATGAAAACAGAGGAGATCGTATGAGAAAATGTAAAATAATAACCATAGACGGTCCTGCGGGTTCAGGAAAAAGCAGTGTAGCCAAAAGGGTTGCTCAAGAATTGGGGTTTGTGCACCTTGATTCAGGGGCTATTTATAGAGCAGTTACCCTTTTTTTGTTGCAAAGAGGCGTTTCTCCCAGTGATGTCCCTAAAATTGAAGAATGCCTCAAGGATCTAGATCTCGAAGTCAAGGATCAACAAATATACGTTAACGGAGAAAACGTCACAGAGGCCATACGTTCCCCACAGGTAGATGAGATGGTCTCGCTTTATTCCGCCTTGCCTGTAATAAGAAGTAGTTTGCTTGCCCTTCAAAGAGAACTTCAAGATTGCCAAGACCTCATCGCCGAAGGAAGAGACATGGGAACGGTCGTATTTCCCGATGCCGATTTAAAAATTTTTTTGAAAGCAGACGCTAAAACAAGAGCTATAAGACGATGGAAAGAACTGATGGAGCGCGAAGTGGATATATCCTTTGATGACGTATATTATCAGATAATTCAACGGGATGAAAAAGACAGTAATAGGGAACTATCCCCGCTAATTCCCGCCGAAGATGCTATAATCTTAGATACAAGCGACTTAACCCTCGATGAGGTAGTTGAGAGGGTAATAAAGCTCGTAAAAGATCACATAGAACAGGTGAAGCGTTGTGACGCTTGAGCAAAATACAATTTTTTATGCCTTCTCCAAGGGTTTTTGCCGAGTCTTGCTGACCCTTTACAACAGGCTGCACATAAAAAATGTGCCGGCGTTGCCCGAAGGACGCCCCGTAATAGTGGCTTCAAATCACAACAGCAACTTAGATCCCGTAGTCGTTGGAGTAGCCTATCCGAGGAAATTGAAATATTTAGCAAAAGAAGAGTTGTTCAAGGTGCCTATTTTAAGTTACATCATAAGGCACTTGGGAGCAATTCCCGTCTCGAGGCAGGATGAACACAAAGCAGGCGTCATTTTAAGAACCTTACTTGAAATTTTGTCTCGAGGTGAAGATATCTTAATCTTTCCCGAGGGAAGCAGGTCATTCGACGGAAAGCTACAACCCATGGAGGGCGGCGTAGCTATGCTCGCGTCTCACGCAAAAGCTCCAATCTTGCCTGTGTGCGTAAAAGGTACGTTTGAGGCGATGCCTCGCGGCTCGTCCGTTCCAAAGCCCAAAAAAATAGAGGTCATTTTTGGAAGATTGATAGATCCTTTAGATTTACCCGATGACATGAAGGAAAAAGAAAAGCGTCTTTATGTATTGGATCAATTAGAACAACAAATGAAGGAGATGATGCTCAAGCTTGGTTAACGAAAAGAAGGCTGTGCTTATCTGCCTTGAAAGACAAGGCGCTGATGTAGATGTAGACTTACTCGCTGAGGAGTTAACCCTGCTTTTGGCCAATTTAGGTATTACAGTCGTGGGAAGGGTCGATCAGAAGCGAACCTCTCCCGATCCGGCAACATTCATAGGAAAGGGCAAGCTGTACGAAATGAAGGCTCTGATAAGCAATCTAGATGCTTCTTTGGTAGTGTGTAATGATTCTTTATTGCCGACTCAGCTGCACAACATACGCTCTATCCTCGAAGTAGAAGTGTGGGACAGGCCTTTTGTCATCATGAAAATATTCGAAGCAAGAGCTTATTCTGCTGAAGCTAAATTGCAAGTAGAGTTAGCTTTGTGTAAATATGAAATTCCACTTTTAAAGGGATTAGGACGTCAGATGTCTCAACCAGGAGGGGGCATAGGCACAAGGGGTCCGGGAGAGACGGAGTTTGAAAGACATCGGAGAAAATTGGAGCGAAGGGCCAAAACATTGCAGCACAAGCTCGAAAAGGTCCGTAAAAGTCGTTTTAATTCAAGAAAGAGACGTAAAAGAAACGATATTCCAACTATAGCGATTGTAGGATACACCAACAGCGGGAAATCGACTCTTCTTAGAGCTTTATGTCATGATGACGAGATCTATTGTGCTGATAAGCTATTCGCGACACTCGATCCCAAGATAAGAAGGGTAAAACTTCCAAGCGGCAAATTTGCCCTCTTTGCCGATACGGTGGGATTCATTCGAAAGCTTCCGATCGAACTTGTGGCGGCATTTAGAGCCACGCTTGAAGAAGTGAGCGAAGCAGACTTACTTTTGATCGTCATAGACCCGCTGGACAAGGATCCCCTGGAATCCCTAACGGTAGTAGAAGAGACATTAAATCAAATAGGAGCTGCCTGCATTCCTAGGATTATAGTCCTTAACAAAGTAGATATGATAGACAGCGGACAGCTAGAAGCTTTGTTGGAACGATTGGCGATGCGCTCTGGAAGCGAGGTCGTTCCTGTAAGTGCATTGAGGAAGTTCAACGTATCTTCATTACTTAAAAGGATTGAAAGCTCCTTGATGCAAATGGATTCTGCTTCAAGATCCCTTACAGATACCTTTAAATTAGCTTGAATTAAAATCAATAATCAGAGAAGATTAAACGACACGATAAATTCAATTTTTTAGATAAAATTGGGGGGAGCATCCGTGCTAATAAGCATGACAGGACACGGCAGCGCCAGCGACACCTTTGATTGGGGCATGGCACGTTTGGACATTTATAGTGTAAATTCAAGATACCAAAATATAGCCGTACGCTGCCCTAAGGAACTATATGCATTAGAGTACCCTATTAGAGAAGAGTTGAAAGATCGTTTCAAAAGGGGCAAGCTGACGGTTAGCCTTTACGCCTCATTTGCTCCTGACTTAAAAACTGCGAGAATTAACGGAGACGTCCTTGAAAACTATTTTGAGGAGTTAATGTCGATTCATGGCAGGCTTAAACTTCTCGAGGAAATACAGCTTGAAATCTTACTGGACCTGCCGGGCGTTTTAGAACAACCCGAGGTGTGCGTCTTCGACATTTACGACAAGGTCGTTGAAGACACCTTGTCTGTATTAAATGAAGCACTGTCTAAGTGGAACGAGATGAGAAGAATTGAGGGAGATCACATCGCTTCCTTCATCATCCAAACGATCGATAAATACGAAATTTTGATAGCAAACATCGAAAAAGAGTGGGATAATGCTTTTCACGATGAACTGGAAGAGCTAAAGCGCAAGATTAGCTTGCTTTTGCCTGGCAAAATTCAGGAAGATGAAACTTCCCACTTTGACGGAGTCGCCCTCTTGGCGGACAAATGGGACATAAAAGAAGAGATCACAAGGAGCAAATCTCATATAATAAAGTTTCGTGAGACCCTTAACTCTCCTTCTTCGGAGGGCAAAAAGTTAGACTTCTTGTTGCAAGAGATGTTGCGGGAAATCAACACAATAGCTTCTAAAGTAAAAAACGCGCAGATTCGCTGGTATGTAGTAGAAGGCAAATGTTTGCTTGAGCAAATTCGCGAGCATGTTCAAAACGTAGAATGAGAGTTGATAGAAATGCGCAAGCTAGTTCATGTAGGTTTTGGAAATGTCGTTGTAGCAAACAGGATAATAGCCATAATTCACCCCGATTCCTCTCCGGTAAAAAGACTTAGAGATGAAGCAAGGGAAAGAGGCCAATTAATCGATGCAACTCAGGGCAGGAAAACTCGAGCCGTTATATTAACCGATAGCAACCACGTAATACTTTCGGCCATACAACCTGAAACCATTGCTAGCCGTTTCGAAGGAACGGTTCAGACAGCTCCAAATTATGACCTGTAAAAAAGGGCGCCTGTTCGTCATATCCGGACCCAGCGGAGCAGGAAAGGGAACCATACGAAAGGAACTTTTTAAAAGGGTCCCCGATTTGGTATATTCTATATCCTGTACAACAAGATCTCCCAGAGAAGGTGAAACTGACGGCGTAGATTACTATTTCATAACTCCTGAGGAATTTGCCAAAAGACAACGCGAGGGAAACTTCCTGGAGTGGGCTGTGGTTCACGGCCATTATTACGGAACCCCCGAAAGCGAAGTAATAAAAAACTTGCAAGAGGGAAAAGACGTAATCCTGGAGTTGGATGTACAAGGAGCTATTAACGTAAAAAAGGCCTTTCCTGAGGCTATATTAATTTTCATACTACCTCCATCAGAGGAGGCACTAAAGCAGAGGCTTGTGTCTCGAGGGACAGAAAGTGAGGAATCCCTGAGAATACGCCTTGATAACGCAGCGCGAGAAATGAAGCTGGCAGACATTTACGATCATGCTATTATAAACGACGACGTCGAGCGAGCCGCGGAAGAGCTGGTAGATATCATTATGAGCTATAGGAAAGGAGAACGAGGAAAAATATGATATATGTAGACGTTGATCAAATAATGAGAAAGTATAATATTCCAAATAAATACGTTTTGACCATGATGATCGCAAAAAGAGCGAAGATTTTGAGCGAGGATACCGCAAAGCGCTTGTTTGGAGGAGATGAAGACAAACCCATCACTGCAGCAATCGAGGAAATCAAAAATGGAAAAATTTTGTTTAAGCCAAGGACCAAAAAACTGTAACTGATTTATAAAATTAATAAAAGGATCGATGTCCATGTTGGAATGGAAGTCTAACCGAAGGATCCTAATCGGTATATCCGGGGGTATATCGGCCTACAAGATCCCCGAAATAATCAGGGCCATTAGAAAAAACGGCAATGATGTGGAAGTGATTTTGACGCAATCTGCCACCTCTTTCATCACGCCTCTTACGATATCTACTTTGACAGGCAGAAGGGCATGGCTGGAAGAAGATTTCCTAAGCAACGAGCGTGGCTGGGAAATACCTCATATCTCGCTTGCCGATTGGGCTGAAGCTTTTTTGATCGCTCCAGCCACCGCCAATGTGATTAGACGTGCTGCCCTCGGCGAGGCGGAAACTTTATTGGGAACTGCCATGCTTGCGACAAGAGCTCCTGTCGTTTTGTTTCCAGCCATGAACGTCCACATGTGGGAACATCCTGCTACACAGCAACACGTAGAGATCGCACGCACGCTTGGCTATACGGTCATTTCTCCAGAAGAAGGAGAGCTTGCTTGCGGATATGAGGGCAAGGGCAGATTGCCCAAGAATGAAATAATACTCGAAGTCCTGTGGAAGGTTTTATCGCCGAAAAAGGATTTGGCCGGCAAAAAAATCTTAGTCACCGCAGGTCCGACGCGGGAATTTATGGACCCCGTGAGATTTTTAAGCAATCCAAGCTCGGGAAAAATGGGCTTTGCCATAGCCAAAACGGCTTGGTATCGCGGTGGCGAAGTTACGTTGATAAAAGGACCTACCTGTATAGAGCCGCCTTACGGCTTAAGAGTAGTAAATGTGACGACGGCCGAAGAGATGTATGACGCCGTATTAAAGGAAAGCGAAAAAACTGACATAATAGTCAAGGCTGCAGCTGTTGGAGACTATAAATTTGCTACAACTTCTGAGCAAAAAATAAAGCGAGAGGGCAAGGATCGCATTCAGGTAACCCTGGAGGAAAACCCCGATATAGCCGCAGAAGTAGGAAAAAGAAAAAGAGAAGACCAAATTTTGGTCGGTTTCGCAGCAGAATCCAACGAACTAATCGAAAACGCAATCTCTAAATTAAACAGAAAAAATATGGACATGATAGTGGCAAACGATATAACAGCTAAGGGAAGCGGCTTTGAGTCTGATACAAATTCGGTCGCCATTATATGCAAAAATGGGCACATGACCAGGATCGAAGGCACGAAGGAGGAAGTAGCCTGGCGTTTGTGGGACGTCATAGAAATGAAGTTCCTGGCTAAAGAAGATGTACGTTGACGTAGTGTTACCGGGCATATGGTGGCACCCTTTGACTTATGCTGTTTCTGAACCTGTAGAAGCAGGCTGTCGAGTGGTAGTTCCAATGGGCCCTCGTCACGGAAAAAGGGTAGGGTTTGTTTTAGCTACAAAAGAAAACATAGAAGACGAAGCAGACTACGAGATCAAAGAAATCATAAAGGTATTGGATCAAACTTCTGTGCTCAGCTGGGAGCTATGGAGTTTAAGTGAATGGGTATCTCGTCAATATCTCTGCAGTCAAGGCGAAATTTTAAAGTTAATGTGTCCGTCATCAATAACAAAGGGGTGCGAAGTCACCGATATTAGTCCTTCACCGCAAAAGCCCGCACATAGTTTTTACAGTGAAGAATGTATCTATGAAATCGACGATGAAGAAAGGTACAAACGATACATCGATACAATTGAGAATGTTGGAAGTGGATTAATTTTATTCCCGGAGGAAGCGGTGGCCAAGTCCTTTTGGGACCGCCTTCCAAAGGAAATACAAGAAAGGGCACTTTTATGGCCTTCCGGCGGAGGCAAAAAAACCTTCGATGCCTGGCTAAGGGCAAGGCGCAAGGAAGTGTCCCTAGTCATAGGATCTGTAGGTGCATTATTTGCTCCACTGGCCCCCATAGAACTTGTTCTGATCGAGGAAGAGGCCAGTTATTCCTACACTTTTGTGAGATATCCTTATCTGTCATTACGTCACATCGCAGCAAAAAGAGCCCAAATGTGGGGATCAAGGCTAATCTTTGGCGGACGAATTCCTTCATCCAGGTTGTATCTTTTAAAAAGACCCCAATTGAAACGAAACGTAAGAGACCAGATTCAATTTGCTAACATCAGAACTTCGACAAAGCCGATCCTGCCTAGAATAATCCCGGAGCTTCCCATAAGTTCTATGCTTTTAAAAAATTCCCTGGAAGTAATAAACCGCGGAGAAGTTGTGATATGGATTTTAGATCGCAAGGGATATGCCGGAGAAATTTCGTGCGAAGAATGCGGCTGGACAATGACATGTCCCGAATGCGGTAGCTTTTGCAGGATAAGCCAAGGCGAGACGATGTGCTTTTTTTGTGGAAGAAAATCAGAAATACCCACGGTTTGTCCTTCATGCATGTCGAGACTTTTGGTGGGAAGGCGACCTGGCATCGAAGCGCTTTATGAGATTGCCCGCGCTCTTGTTGGAGACGCAGCACCAACATGTAAGTGGTATAAGGAAAAAAGCGGCAAAAAGCTTAGGGCTTCGATGTTAAAAGAGCTCGAACACGGCGGAATAATAGTTGGCTCAAGACTGTCTTTATCTTTCTGCGATGACTGTCCTGTTGGATTGGTAGGGTGGATAGATGCCGATGCTGAAGCTAGAAGGCCACAGTATGACGCTCGCTTTGCAGCATTTAGCATGATATGGGAGTCCCGTTTTAGAGGTAAAAATACCGATAAAAGAAAGGTAATCGTTCAATCAAGAAGACCCTATCGAGGATGGCAGAAGGGGTTACGGCTCGGTTGGCAATTATTCTGGGACGAAGAGCTTAAAGAAAGGTACGAATTAAATTTCCCACCCTTCAACTTGCTCATTGAAATGACCGGTCCCTCAAAAGTTATCGAAGAAGTCTTTTCCCTGCTTGACAAATCAGGGTTTGCCGTGTATAAGCCAATAGCTGACGAAGCTCAATTATGGATCAAAACAAAAGAAATCAAGGTGCTCAGGGAGCTTTTGGAGCCTTATTTTCATATCTCTCGATCAAAAATTGGGTTTCCCAAGGCGAGAATTTGGAGAGATTAAAACGGTGAAGGGAAAATGGGTAAAAAGGGCAACGTAGTTGCAATAATAGGAAGAACAAATGTGGGCAAATCCACGCTCTTTAACAGAATAATACAAAAACGATTGGCGATAGTTGACGATACACCAGGCGTAACGAGGGACAGAATTTACGCTCAAGTTGAATGGGCTGGTAAGACTTTTTACCTCGTGGACACCGGTGGCTATTCGATCGAAGGAGAACCCCTCTTCGAGATGATGAGCAGACAAA
Source organism: Acetomicrobium mobile (assembly GCF_937920065.1). Taxonomy (NCBI): domain Bacteria; kingdom Thermotogati; phylum Synergistota; class Synergistia; order Synergistales; family Acetomicrobiaceae; genus Acetomicrobium; species Acetomicrobium mobile. The sequence goes on along the minus strand of NZ_CALETC010000334.1, from coordinate 9,350 downwards.
TCGATCAAGCAATAGAGGAAGCGAACGTCATTATCTTCGTAATAGATGGAAGAGAGGGCGTTTTGCCCCAAGACGAAAAGATTGCCGAGATTCTTCGTCGAAAAAATTGTAATGTCGTCGTGGCTGTCAATAAAATCGACGAACCCTTGCACGACCACCTTGTGTATGAAGCTTACAGCTTGGGATTTAAGGAAGTAATAGGTGTAAGTGCAGAACACAACAGAAATATATCGGACTTGTTGGATGCCGTGACGGCTTACATTGAAGACGAAGACACAACAGAGCAGGATGAAACAGCGATTAAAATCGCCATAGTTGGAAGGCCAAACGTAGGAAAATCAAGCATATTTAACGCGCTCATAGGAGAAGAAAGGGCCATGGTCACCGATATTCCAGGGACCACCAGAGATTCAATCGATACGGCCATAATCTTTGAAGGGAAGAAATATGTCCTAATTGACACGGCGGGATTAAAAAGAAAGAGCAGGCTCAAAGATGACATCGAATTTTATTCGCTTTTACGGGCAGAACGTTCCATTGACAGGGCAGATGTTGCCTTACTCGTTTTGGACGTCACTGAAGTCATTACAGAGCAAGACAAACGCATAGCAGGTCTGGTTTTCGAAAAGGGCAAGGGGCTTATCGTCGCCTTAAATAAATGGGACCTCTTGCCGGAAGGGCAACCTCGTCTGGGAGACGACATAATAAGATACGTCAAAGAACAACTATACTTTACGAACGATGCACCTATCATCACGACCTCTGCCGTTTCCAAAAAAAACTTGCATAAAATTTTTAACATTTGCGACGATGTCTATAATGGCTGGCAGACCAGAATCCCAACCTCCGCCTTGAATAAAATTATTCGCGACATCCTATCCTTTCAACGACTACCCTCAGACGGCAAGGGGAGATTTTTAAATATCTACTATGTAACTCAAGTAGGATCGGCACCGCCGACATTTGTTTTTTTCGTAAATGACCGAAATATCGTAGATAAACCCTTCGAGCGCAAAATTATAAATGAAATTGTAAAAATTGGTCGCTTCAAGGGCGTCCCAATAAGGGTTTTTTGGAGAAATAGACGTAAAACGGCTTGACCGCTGGGTTTAAACCATCGATAATTGTCGAAGTAGGCTAGATTTATAAATTCGAGGAGGTGCGAAAAATGACGAAAAGTGATATCGTAAACGAAGTCGCAAAGGCCACAGGTTTAACCAAAAAGGATGCAGCCAGCGCCGTTGATGCTTTTGTCAAGTGTGTCGTCGAGGCTCTTTCAAAGGGAGAGGAAGTTCAGATAATGGGATTTGGGACCTTTGAGGTTCGCAACAGAGCTGCCAGAAAAGGCCGGAATCCCCAGAATCCCGAGGAAGTCATCGACATACCTGCAAAAAAGGTTCCTGCTTTTAGGGCAGGGAAGATGTTGAAGGAAGCTGTAAATAAGTAGTCTTATTTTGTTGATAACGTTTTCGAATGACCCTGTTTGCCTATTGATAGTTCTTGAAAATAAGGCCAAAGAATGATAGAATTTTATTACAATGGGCATTGGGTGCAAGGTTTAGGAGAGTGGGCAAATCCCACTCTTCTTTTTTTAAAAAGCGGCATTCAGTATTAATCAATTTTCGGAGGAAGATCTGCTATGCCGGGAATAAAGGATGAAATGTCAAAAATCGAGGACGAAATAAAAAATTTAGTAGAAAAATTGGGATACGACTTCGTGGGAATGGAACTGGTTCACGAACACGGCAGAATGATTTTAAGGATCTACATAAACACCGCCGGAGGAATTAATATAAAAGATTGCGAAATAGTATCCCGAAGAGTGGGCAAATTACTCGATGCCAAGGAAGAACTCTTTGGCGGGAGATATTACCTGGAGGTCAGTTCTCCAGGCTTAGATGCTCCTTTATTTTACTTAAAGGATTACAAAAATTATAAGGGCAAAACGGTTCGCATTAAAACACACGATCCAATAGGATCGCGCAGAAACTTTAAGGGTAAGATCGTTGATGTATTAAGTAATAATGATATACAGCTACTTCTTGAAGATGATACATATATATTGATTCCCTTTAAAAATATATCTAAGGCACGCTTAGTGCCAGAAAACAATGACGATAAGTGATCGTCTTTAATGAGGGAGATGAAAGTAGTGGAATTAGGACGAGATTTTATTCGAGCTTTAAAGCAAATAGAAGCGGACAAAGGATTACCTTTGGAAGTGATAATCTCTAGCATCGAGGCTGCATTGGTCTCGGCTTACAAAAAATATAAAGGCACCAATTCGAACGTCGAGATAGAACTCGACTCAGAAAATGGAATTATAAAAATATACGAGATGATGGAAGTCGTCGATACTGTAAGAAACCCGGCGTATGAGATTTCCCTGGAAGAAGCGAGGTCATTGGGCTATGACGTCGATCCGGGAGATATAATCAAAATAGAAGTTTCGCCTCGCGATTTTGGCAGGATTGCAGCTCAAACGGCAAGACAAGTCATCATGCAACGACTTAAAGACGCTGAACGTCAAGTCATATATAACGACTTTTCTGCAAAAATCGGCGAAATCGTAATCGGAGAGCCGTTCAAGGACGAGGAGGGCCAAGTTCTAATTCGAATAGGCAGTAAAGTTGATGCCATACTTCCTCGCGAAGAGCGAATTCCCACTGAAACCTATCGTCCCGGACAGAGAATGAAGTTTTACGTCCTGGATGTGCGCAAGACCTCGAGGGGACCACGCATAGTGTTGTCGCGATCGCATCCTGGGCTCTTAAAGAATTTATTGGAAATAGAAGTGCCAGAGATAAAAGAAGGGGTCATCGAGATCAAAAGCATTGCCAGGGAAGCCGGCGTTAGAAGCAAAATCGCTGTTACCACACTTGACCCAAACGTAGATCCAGTTGGAGCATGTATCGGAGCAAGGGGAAGTAGAATTAAAGCTATCAGCGATGAGCTTGCAGGCGAGCGAATTGATGTTATTATTTGGAGTAGTGACCCAATGACGTATATAAAAAATGCCCTATCACCTGCAAAAGTGGTCAAAGTTGAACCAAGGCTTGACGAGGATAAGGCGGTAAACGTTTACGTTAGGCCGGATCAGCTGTCTCTGGCCATCGGGAAGGGAGGCCAAAATGTAAGGCTGGCGGCAAAGCTCACTGGCTGGAAAATAGATATTCATGTCATGGAACCTGACCGCCTTCCGACTCTTCAAGATCTATTCGAGGATATAGTGAAGGGGGAATTACCCAAAGAATGGGAGATAAAAGAATGAAGAAAAGGAGACGTCCTCGAACTTGCGTAGCTTGCAAAACAGCAAGGCCAAAAACAGAGCTCATCAGAGTGGTAAGATCCCCCGATGGTCGTGTTTATGTCGATCTCACCGGCAGGGGACAGGGAAGGGGGGCTTACATCTGTAGTGCCCGCAACTGCATCGAACTGGCAAAAAAGAAAAACTTGATTTCTCGGGCTCTAAAGGTGGATGTTCCTTTTGAAATCTACGAAGAGTTGTTGCAAAAGCATGAAGAGTTGTTGCAAAAGATAGACAATATTGGAAATGCCAACCAATGATTTTCCAAAGGGGGAATGGCATTTGGGAAAAAGGAAATTAAGGATATATGAATTGGCAAAAATGCTAGACATCAGCAGTAAAGACCTCTTACAAATATTACAAGATCTAGGGGTGGAGGCTAAAAGTCACATGAGCTCCATTGATATGGATACTGCACAAATAATCGAGGAAACATTACGAGAGGAAAAGGAAACAAAACCAAGCAAGCCGGATGTAGAAGCCGTTGCAGTCAAGGAAGCCATAGAGATAAAGGAAGGTTCGACGGTTGAAGTAATAGCAAACCGCCTCGGCAAACCTGCAATGACAATGGTCAAAGAGCTGATAGCAGCAGGCTTTATGGTGCCAGCTAACGCAATTGTAGACGAAAAAATTGCAAACATCATAAGCGAGGTATATAACGTGGACGTAAAGATATCTCCAGCAGACTTAGAAAAAGATATAGAAAAAGACATGGAAAGAAAGGAAGAAGAAATAAAGGCTAAACCGGTCGAAGTGGCGCGACAAACAAAGCCCAGGAAGCTATTGCCTCGACCTCCCATAGTAACCGTGATGGGACACGTCGACCACGGCAAGACTACGCTCTTGGACTACATAAGAGAGACGAACGTTACAGCAAGGGAAGCTGGAGGAATAACGCAGCACATGGGTGCCTCTGTGGTGGAGCATGATGGCAAGAAAATCGTATTTTTGGACACGCCTGGACACGAAGCTTTTACATCGATGAGGGCAAGGGGTGCTAAAGTCACAGACATAGTGGTTTTGATCGTGGCTGCCGATGATGGGGTAATGCCTCAAACTATAGAGGCGTTAAATCATGCTAGAGCAGCAAACACCCCGATAATTGTGGCCATAAACAAGATCGATAAACCCGCCGCAAAACCAGACCGGGTGAGACAGCAACTCGCGGATTTAGGCCTGATTCCAGAAAATTGGGGCGGAGACACGATCATGGTAGACATATCCGCTAAAACCGGGCAAAACGTGGATCAGCTCTTAGAAATGATACTTTTAGTCGCTGAAATGCACGAACTTACGGCAGATTACGATGCAAATCCCGAGGGAGTCGTCATAGAAGCTGAATTGGACAAAGGTAAAGGAGCAGTGGCTACCGTCATAGTTCAGCAGGGAACCCTAAGAAGAGGGGATGTCTTGCTTTTTGAGACCACTTGGGGTCGAGTAAGGGCAATGATCGATCATTTGGGACGTAACGTCAACGAAGTCACTCCAAGCATGCCCGCGGAAATTTTAGGTTTGGAAGACGTACCACAACCAGGAGAGCGATTTGTAAAGGTAGAGGATGAGAAAATAGCCCGCGAAGCCGTAGAGCAATATCTAGAAAAGAAAAGACACCAAGAAATGCAAACCGCAAAAAGGGCGTCTTTTGAAGAACTATTCGAACAGATGAAAAAGGGAGAAAAACCTACCTTAAGGCTCATATTGAAATCAGACGTACAAGGGACTTTAGAAGCAATTAAATCATCGTTGTTGCGACTTTCTGTTGAGGAAGTTGGAATTGAGATAATCCATGAAGGCGTAGGAGGAATAACAGAGTCTGACACAATGCTCGCTGACGCATCAAACGCCATCATAGTTGGCTTTAACGTTCGTCCAGACAGCAACGCGAGAAGATTGGCAGAGCAAAAGGGAATAGAAATCAGGCTCTATCGGACTATTTACGATCTCTTAGATGACGTGAAAGCGGCGGTTGAAGGAATGCTTGCCCCAAGGTTAAAAGAACAAATCCTTGGAGAAGCTGAGATAAGGGCTGTATTTAAAGTACCTAAGGTGGGACAAGTGGCCGGATGCTATGTGCGAGAAGGCATCATAAGGCGCAACGCCAAGGCTCGAGTCATCAGAGACGGGATCGTCGTATGGGAAGGCCCGTTATTGAGCTTAAAACGATTTAAGGACGATGTACGAGAAGTAAGCGCCGGTTATGAGTGCGGAATTGGTTTGGCCGGATTCCAAGACTTGAAAGAAGGAGACATACTAGAAGCTTATGAAATAGTAGAAGAAAAACGACATTTAAGTGATGTTTCATGATAGGCATGCCCAAAATATTTTTAGCGACAATACTGATGACTTTAAGGATACCTTCAGCAGGGAGCCTAAAAGACAGGCGTCATGTCGTAAAATCTTTGATTGATCTTTTGAGAAAAAGGCTAAACGTCTCGGTGACCGATCTAGGCCCGGACAATACTTGGGATTTGGCTTACATTGCCGTAGCATCGGTAACATCTTCCGCTAAGGAGGCTGAAGCCATGCTCGATGCGGTGGAACGCCATGTTCTTTTAGCTGAAGCCAAGAATGGCTTCGAGGTAATCAGTTTCGATCGAGAGGTTGAATGCTATGGACAGGTTGAGAGTTGAACGAGTTAACAAGGAAATAATGAGAGGGATCTCTGAGTTTTTATTGAATAATACTAAGGATCCAGCTCTAAAAAAAGTCGTCATCACTGAGGTAAGATGCACTAACGATCTGAGTTTGGCCAAGGTATATTTCACCTCTATCGATAAATCTGAACTCGAAGAAATCAGCAAGTCTTTGGATAATCTATCAGGAGCTTTAAGCGGAATCATTTGTAGGCAAATGAGGTTGAGGTTCGCTCCGAAACTCCTTTTTGTATTTGACGATAGCGAAGAGCGTGCCCAAAGGATCGAGGCCCTCCTGAACAAAATAGCACAGGGGAATGTTGGGAACAAAGAAGATGATAAGTGATTCGGCCATGAGCAATTCACCTTCACTAAAAGATATTGCTGAAGCTATAACAAAAAAAGACACCTGGGCCATTTTTGTTCATGAAAGGCCCGATGGAGATGCAATAGGATCGGGAAGCGCCTTTTATTGCTGGGGCACGGAGATTGGGAAGAAATGTTTTTGGGGAGGAACTCATCCGGTACCAAGGGTATATGAATTCCTCCCCCACGTTGATGTATATCAGGTGCTCGAAAACATCCCCTACGATTTAAAGAGCCCTGATTCTGCCATAATAGTCCTGGATACGAGCAATTTAGAAAGGTGCGTTGCCGGCCTTGACGACAATAACTTAACGCTCATAGTCAATATCGATCATCATATGGATAATCAAATGTTCGGCCATCTCAACTATGTAGATCCCACCTCTTCGGCAACCGCTGAGATAATATGGGATTTATTTAAAGAAAGCTGGCAACCCATCTCTAGAGATGCGCTGTTAGGAATTTATACCGGCATCGTTACCGACACGGGACATTTTACTTACTCCAATACCACGCCAAAGACACATACGATAGCACACGATGTTTTGAGTGCAGGCATAAATCCAGAAAACATATTCAGGCACATATATGCAAATAGAAGACTATCAGGCTTAAGGCTATGGGGACTTGCCTTCATGCGCGCCTTTTCGTTGTCAGACGGCAAAGCAGTCGTCAGTTGGATCAAGCTCGAGGACTTTGAAAAACTAAACGCCGATCCTTACGATGCTGAAGGGATAGTAAATCAACTTTTGTACGTCAAGGGAGCCACCATCAGTGCTTTACTTACAGAAGGAGAAGATGAAGTACGCATAAGCTTTAGATCTGTCACCGGCATATCCGTAAGGGAGTTGGCTCAAAAATGGGACGGAGGAGGGCACCCACAAGCAGCAGCCTGCAAGCTCTCCCTACCACTGGAACGGGCTTTAGACTTGGTTTCACAAGAGCTTGAGGAATACTCAAAAAATGTCTAAGGCGGGTTTTATTTTAATTAACAAGCCTAAAGGGATAAGCAGCGCCACCTGTGTAAATATCCTCCGCAAAAAGATCGGACGCCGAATCAAGGTCGGACATGCCGGGACTTTAGACATACCGGCATGCGGTTTATTGGTTTTACTCGTAGGAAAGCTAACGCGAACGTCTTCCTACATCATGGAGTTACCCAAAAGATACATTGCAACCATAAAACTCGGCGAGCAAACCGATACCGATGACGCAAGCGGAGAGGTTCAAAACCAGACCGATTGGAAACACGTGAAGGAAGAAGACGTGGATTCAGCTTTGATAAGTTTTCTGGGGCATAGGTTTCAGGTCCCGCCCAATGTCTCCGCTGTATCGATAAGTGGACGGCGGGCATATGACCTCGCCAGGGAGAAAAAATCCTTTGATATACCACCTAAAATCGTATTTATTCAAAGCGTTAAAAGGATAAGCCCCATCACCAAGGAAGGTAAATTAGTACTAGAAGTGGTTTGTTCAAAAGGAACATACATGAGAAGTTTGGCGCGCGATCTCGGCATTACATTAGGTTGCTATGCTCATGTAGCCTTTTTAGAGCGCACCGATATTGGTCCTTTTAAACTGAAAAATGCAATCCCACTTGGTTTTATAGAGAAACTTTCAAGGGAAGAACTGCTAGAGAAGATACTCCCGCCTCAGGAGCTTTTAAAGGGCTTTTGTACTTGCAAGGCGAGCGAGCTTGACGAAGAAACTTTAACAAGAGGCCAAAAACTTTTTCACGTACCGCCAATTAAATGGTGGGGAATTCTCGAGCCGTCGAAAGTTTTTGTGGTCGAGGGCAAGAAATTAATATCCTTTTGCGATATCGAGTGGCGCAAATCAGGTTGTATAATTCAACCTGTTACAAACATTACACTTTAATTTCTTTCGATTCACGATAGAGGTGGTCTAAGGTGATCTTAGTCTTGGGTTCATTTGACGGATTTCACAAAGGACATCAAGCCTTATTTGACGTGGCAAAGGACGCCTCAAACAGGATGGGCCTTCCTTGGGGAGTGTTGACCTTTGTTCCGCATCCTCAAATCATTTTGGGAAATAGGCAATTTGTTCCTCTTTTCACCGACATCGAGAGGGATTACATTGCCTCCTTTTTAAAAATACCTAAAGTTTTAAAAATACCCTTTAATGAAATAAAAGATCTATCACCCGCCGACTTTATTGAAGAGCTAGAAAACCGTTATAAAGCAAGGGGAATCATCGTGGGAGAAAACTTCAAATTCGGCAAAAACCGCACGGGCGATGCTAAATTCCTTAAAAGTTACCTGGCAAAAAAAGGTTGGTTTTTCGCTTCAATTCCTCCTTTGAAAGTAGATGGCACTATTGTGAGCAGCTCTTTGGTCAGAAGGCTCACAAAAAAGGGACACATGCCTGAGACTGAAAAGATGTTGGGATACCCTTACTTTATTATTTCTAAAGTGATAGAAGGCGAGCATAGAGGGCGAAAATTGGGATTTCCTACGGCAAATCTGCTTTTATCAGAGCCTAAGCTCTTTCCACCTCTGGGCGTTTATGCGACAGCGACGTTAGCTCAAGAGCGATGGTGGTGTGGAGCTTTAAATATAGGATACAGTCCAACTTTCGAAAAAGGAGAGGAAATCCGCACCGAGGTATACTTAGACGGGTTTGAAGGCGATCTTTACGGCGAAATGATTATCGTACTTTTTTTAGCACATATCCGGGAAGAGAGGAAATTTGAATCAGCACAGGCACTCATCGCGCAAATGAAAGATGACATAGAGCGAGTAAAAGAAATCTACCGCAGATGGTTTTATGAACATGAATCCTTACTGGTTGCATTGGACGAACATTGGAGAAGCCATGAGTCTTACCTGAAGGTACTGTATTCCACTCAACGTTTTTGACAATATTAGCTCTACTTATGTTTGATCATGTTCGACCCATAGTATTACGCTTTTTGGAGCGTCAGACTACCAAATTCTTGCCTTCGCAAGCTTGAGCTCCTTAAGAAATTCGTTTTCTTCCATAATGTCAACCCGACATTTCGTGAAAAACGCGTTTTTAGGAGC
>NZ_CALETC010000333.1:0-5510 GCF_937920065.1 Acetomicrobium mobile | reverse complement strand
GCCTGTAGGGAGGCAGGTTTGGAGCATTTATCCCGGGATCGAGTGTTCGCCCTGTCCCGACAGAAACATGAAGGCCTGCGGTGAAAAGCGTTGGTGCGCAAAAGGGATTACGCCGCAGATTTTATACGAGGCTGTAGCAATGTTGCTTGCAGGCGAGGAGGTGGAGCAATGAAAAAGATCCTTCAAGCCATTGACGCGGGAGGCTGGGGTGGCGCCGAAAAGGTAGTTGTTATGATATCAAACGGGCTTGCTGGCATGGGTTACGATGTGGAAGTTTGGGTCAGAAGGGGCTCCCTCTTGGTAGAGCATTTGTCTTCCGAGGTCAAAGTCAGGGTTGTGCCGTTTTTTAACGATTACGAGCCAATCACACCATGGCTCTTCGCCAGAGCGCTTAAAACCCATGATATAGTTAATGTGCATTTAGGACGTGCGGCTAAGTTGAGCGGATATATTATGCCTTTTCTTTCTGCGGAATTCAAAAAGAGATTATTTTGTCATATGCATTCGTATCACAAACCGAAGCACTACAAGGGGCATAAGCAGATTATATGCGTGTCTAAAGCAGTAGAAGATTATGTCAAAAAGGCTATGCCCTGGGTAGAGCGGACCTGGGTAGTTTATAACGGGATTGACATAAAAGACGCAAAAAATGTAACCCCTTTGTTTTCTAAGGATGATCATGTATTACGAATAGGACTTTTGGCTACTTTTAAGGCTCAAAAAGGACATTCCGACTTGTTAAAGGCCTTTGCAAAAATTTGTGATTGTTTCTCAGTTGAACTGATGCTTGGCGGTGACGGTCCATTGTTGCAAGAAATGAAAAACCTTGCGGGTAGTCTTGGCATATCGGAAAAAGTTAAATTTATAGGCCATATCCCTCCTGATGAAATATTCAACTTTTGGAGGTCTTTGGATGTAGCATGTGTTCCCTCAAATGTTGAAGGATTTCCTTTATCTTTGCTTGAAGCAATGGCCTGTGGATTGCCAATTGTTGGGTACGAAGAACCTGGTATTAAAGAAGCTATAGGCGATATGGGTATATTGCTTCCCGTGGGAGACATTGACGGATTAGCTAAGACTCTTAAGAAAGTCATTGAAGATGAAATGTTGAGGGTTAAATTGAGCGATATGAGTTTAAAGCGAAGTAAACAATTTACAAAAGAAAAAATGATTAAACAGATAATAAAAGTCTACGAAGATGCTCTAAATAATAAGGTGTAGTATGTAGTATTGGAGGATTTTCAATGAATATGAACAACATAAAAAACAAATGGCCTATGCACGTTTTTTTTATAAGCCAAGGTATTTCTTTGTTCGGAGTGGGTTATGCGACTTTACCGTTGTTGATTTTACTCTTTTGGCTTATTTATAGTGTCAGAAAAAGCAAGAATATTATTATAAGGGATTTGACAAAGAACAATACGATTCAATGGATTGTTTTTTATTATTTTCTGTTTGTAGTAGCAGTTATTGTTTCTGATATAGTGATGAACGGTAATTTTACTCATCTTGATGGTCCTTTGTATAAAATGGCCTTTGGGGTATATATGCTGCTCGGATATTTAATAGCCAGATCTTTCTCTTCGGAAGAAATTCAGAGCACGGCTCATTATTGGGTTGTATTTTGGTTATTAGTATTACTCGTTTTTATAAAAATCTATTATAAAGGAATATACAGATACCACCATGGAATATTTACTTCTCCACATATTCTATTCAGTGGTTTAATAATGATAAGTTTAATAAATATGGCTCATATAATTGAAAATATTAACATCAAAAATAATATATATTTATTTTCATGTATTTTAATTTTATTATCTTTTATTTTATCCTATAGATATTCTACTTCAGACGTTTTAGCTCATTTATATCTAACATGTGCATTTATTATGTTGATATTATCTACAAAAAAAATAGCGATGTATTTAGTTAGCTTTCTAGTATTTGCTTTAATAATATTTTTTGCATTCAACCCAAATGTTTTCGCGCAATTTAAATCTGTTGATGTAACTCATCCGAATTGGTGGATGGAACTCCTTAATCAACGGGAATATGTATGGAGTGCAGCTATAAGAATGATAGGCCAACATCCTATTTGGGGTGTAGGGTCAGGAAACTTCAGAACTGTATGTGGGGCAATTTTGGAGGAGATTAATAATACAACTCCCTATACGACATTTGCGCATGCTCACAATTTATTTCTTCAAAATTTTGCTGTTCATGGAGTAATCGCTGGAACAACTTTCGTCGTTTTTCTCCTGGCTATTTTTAGGTCAATATTTAATTCCCCTGCTAATACAACAAACGCGACATTTAGATTGGCGACACTTGCATTGTGGGCAATATATGTGATTTATGGCTCAGTAGACAATGCCCCTCTCTACGAGGAAATAATTCCTCTGTTCTGGGGAACTGTGGGTTTATTTCTTGGCTCAGCGGCTAAAGAAGGGGTACGTGAGTGATGAAATGTCCGAAAGTCAGCGTGGTAATTCCAGCTTATAATGCTGCTGCTACTATCAGGGGGACATTAAATAGCTTTTTTTCCCAAAGTTTTCGGGATTTTGAGATTATCGTTGTGAATGACGGATCTACTGATAGAACATATGAAATTTGTGAATTACTAAAAAAAGACTCTCCTGCCCCTTTGCATGTGTATATTCAGCCTAATAGAGGCGGAGCAAATGCCAGAAACAGGGGAATTGAATTATCTCAAGGCAAATATATCATATTTATGGATGCCGATGATATAGTAGAAAAGGATTTCATTAAGAAATTGGTGAATGCAATAGAAAGTAAGTCCATTGTTGATATAGCTTGCTGTTCGTTTGATCTGTTATATGAGGATGGCGGATCTAAGCCTCGTATTATTAAAAGCGCAAAAAAGGTTTTGAGCGGCAAAGAAGCTTTAATCCACCTTTTAAGAGAAGAACTCGAAGTTTGGTCAGGGAGCGCAATGTACAGCCGATATTTGCTTACTCGTTTCAACGTCTTTTTTGACGAAGACGTAATTATGGGAGAGGATATTGACTTTCGATGGCGTGCTTTTTACCATGCACGACAAGTAGCCCTTGTTCCTGATATACTGGTTCACTATATCCAACATAGTTCCTCAATTACACGCGCTTTGGACCCAAATCGTTTTCCTCCTTCAAGTTGGCTCGATCCCCATAAATTTTTAAGTTATTTGGAAGCTATGGGGGAAAAAGACAAGGATTTGCTGCAAACTCTCCGGGGTTACGTTATACCCCTATTTACAGTTAGGAGGTTAAGAAATTATATAACCTACGATATTGAAGATCTTTTTTGGGACAGCCTAAAGATTGAAGAAATAAGAAATACATTAAAACGGGGGTTGGTATCATTCAAATACAATCCTGGGCTGGCCTTAAAGTGTTTTTTATTGCTCTGCTATCCAAAAGCATTTTATGTCCGTTACAAATTCAATAAAGGACAATATAGGTGATAGATCTTGGTTGATTACCGCCCCCCCAAAGGCATAGGGGAAGAAAAGATGCTTTTTATACGTTATAGCGCTTTAGGTGACATTGTAAGAGCTATACCCTATGTGGCTACCATAAAGGAAACTTTCCCATCTTTACACATTACTTGGCTGTTAACACATCCTTACGAAGATTTGATGAAAGGTCAGCCCTTCGTAGATGATGTCATCGTTTGGTACAGGGGCCTTGGCTGTAAGGGTTTTTTGAATATTATTTCAAAAATAAGAAAATCGAGCTTTACTCACTTAGTTTCACTTCAGGGTACAGATCGATCTGCCGTGATAGCTCTGCTGTCGGGCATAGAAAACAGGGCTGGGAGGCACGATTGGGCATCGTTTGTATATAATTTACCAAGGGAGGACTTGCAGGAAATTTTAGGTCGTACAATAAAGATAGACAAATATCGCCGATATTATAAAGTTAATCAGAAGCTTAAAAGTTTGACTGATGCTTTATTAAAGGACCTTAACAGACCACGTATTGCCTGCGTGATAGGTGCAAGTAAAAAGGTCAAAAGGTGGCCTGTCTCTAATTGGGTTGGTTTTATAACTATGATCACGTCATTTGGCGGAAGCGCTATTTTATTAGGTCACGGTAGAGATGAAGAAGCTCTAGCGCAAACAATAGAAGATTCGTTGCAAGAAAAACACAATCATAAAATCCTAAATCTCGTGAGTAAACTAAGGCTTAATGAAATGGCTGCTCTAATAGATGGTTGTGATTATGTCGTGGGTGGCGATACGGGGCCAATGCACTTGGCTTTAGCTCTGCAAAAACCCGCGATAGGACTTTTTGGTCCAACACTGCCAGAACAGGTTGGTTTAAGCGATATAAGATTTAAGCTCATTGTTGATTGTCCTTTGAAGGGTTGTCAAAAATGGGGTTGTAATAGGAGATGTCTTTCGAGCGTACGGCCTGAAAGGGTGTTTGAGATAATAAGGGGGGATTGCGTTTGGTGATCAAGGTGTTACACGCGATTGATGGCCGAGCCTGGGGAGGGGCAGAAAGAGTCGTTGCGATGTTGGCTTCAGGTCTTCGCGAAAGAGGAAATTCCGTCAGCATTTGGACATCCAGAAGGGGCGGTTGTGCAAATATATTTAGAGAAAAACTGGAAAACGATGTTAAAGTGAAAGAATTGCCCCTCTCGAATGATGCCGATATCATATCGATGGTACATTTTTATCGTGCTTTAAAAAAGTATGACATTGTTCATATTCACTTATCTCATTCAGCAGTCCTTTGTGCCGTCGCTTTGCTCTTTATGTCAAAATATTATAGACGGAAGGTAGTATGTCATTTCCATGGTTTTATAGCAAACCCTAAACATTATCAAAAGTTCATGCATGGTATTTGCGTTTCTAATGCCGTAGAAAATTTTATTAGAGAAAAGATGCCGTGGATGCGTACGTGGTGTGTGTATAATGGCATTGACTTGGAAGAAGCTCTTGTTTCTTGCCCTCTTTTACCTTCTTCTAATAAAGTCAGAATAGGTTATTTGGCACGCATGAGCGAGGGAAAAGGCCACGAAGATCTAATAAAAGCCTTCGCAAATCTTGGAAGAAGCGAAAATGTTGAATTGTTGATCGGCGGGGATGGTAAACTTATGCCATATTTACAAAACCTTGCCAAAGAGTTGGATCTCGCTGATAAGGTAAAATTTTTGGGGTTTGTGGACCCGAAACAGGCATTTTCCTTTTGGAAATCAGTGGATATAGCGTGTTTTCCTTCGTACACTGAGGGATTTGGTTTGTCAGTGCTCGAGGCAATGGCTTCACATCTTCCTATAGTTGCATATGCCAATCCGGTTTATTTGGAAGTTTTTGACGGTGCTGCTGTTTTTGTCCCAATCGGAGACATCGAGAAGCTGTCCTGCTCTTTGAAAAAATTGTTGGACAATAAAGATTTGCGATCGCGATATGGAAAGCTGGCCTATGAAAGGGCAGAGAAATTTTCAAAGGACGTCATGGTAGACCAGGTGTTATCAATATATAATGAGATTTTGAGAGG
>NZ_CALETC010000332.1:0-2570 GCF_937920065.1 Acetomicrobium mobile | reverse complement strand
GAGTAGGTCGTTGCCATGTGCCTGCTTTGTTGTTATTTGTGACGTTTATACCCCCCTTAAAGAATAGAAAGTAAAAGGCGAGGTGTAAGACATATCTATAAAGGCGTTGCTTCTTGCGGCTGGTGAGGGACGACGGTTAAATTACACGAAAATGCTGAGGCCTATTTTGGGCAAGCCCATGATGTTTTGGACGTTAGATGCAATATGTGCATCCGGCTTTAACCCTCAAGATGTTATAGTAGTTATTGGATATAAAGTTGATTTAATGAGAAGCTGGTTAAAAAAACACGATTCCCGTTTAAACATCGTGGAAAATCCTAACTACAAAAATGAAATGTTTTCGTCGATAAAAGCAGGCATACATCATTTACCCGAAGGCACCAGAAATGTCTTAATTGTACTTGGCGATCAACCTCTAGTGAAGCCAGAAACTATTAAGGCAATATTGCTGAAGCAAAATCCATTAAAGGTAGTCCAACCAGTTTATAAGGACAAGAGGTATCATCCTCTGTTGATCCCGGAACCCATGATCGAAGCCATACGATGTGCCCCGCTAAATTATACGCTTAAGGATATGATGCCACCCCCAGAAGAAAGAATTTTGGTGCCAGTTGATGATGAAGGGGTTGCATTGGATGTCGATACGCCTGATGACCTTAAAAAGGCTGAATCTATTTTAAAGATCAGACTTCAAGAGGCTGACGAAGGACTCGCACATTAGCTCCATTATCGACGGCGATGATTTCAGCCATAATTGATACAGCGATTTCTTCGGGTGTTTCAGCCTTTATGGGAAGTCCTATGGGGGCAAACATTCTGTCCAGTAATTCCTTTGATACGTCCAGTTTCAGGAGGTTGTCTTTCATAACAGCGACTTTACGCTTGGAGCCTATTACGCCCAGATATGCAAATTTTTTACCATCTAGTTTTTGGACTACCTCAGTGTCAAGCGCATGTCCTCTTGTGACCACGACAACGTGCGTTAAATTGTGAAATGTCAAATGTTTTTCAAAGACCTCATCGAGAGGGCAGGCTATTGTTCGGGCCCAGGGGATATTTTCCTGGTTGGCGAACTCTTTCCTTTCATCCCACACCGTTACTGCATAATTCAGAAAGCTTCCAAGTTGTGCTACGGCTTTTCCTACATGTCCAGCGCCAAAAATAATTAGTTCTTTTTTTTTGCCTATAAGCTCTAGGAAAATTGTGGCCTTTCCGCCGCAAGCAGCCTTTGGGTCAGAAGCTTCAGTAGCCATAAACTCCTCGCTATATAAGGTTGTTGACTTGCCATCACGAATCATTTTCAACGCTTCTTGGATGACGTGATGCTCAAGGATGCCTCCTCCTATGGTTCCAACTATGGAACCATCTTCCCAAACGAGCATTTTTGCGCCGACGCTTCGAGGGGTTGATCCTTCTTCCTCTATTACTGTGCACAATACACTCTTTTTGCCCTTTTCTATGGAGTTCTTCAGGGCTTCAATGATAGCAAGATCCATTTCTTTTTTGCCTCCTCCAGTTTTATGTACATTTATTATAAAATATACAAGTATTAGTATTATAAAATACACGAGCCCGTGAAGGTCATGCAAATGCTCGGACCTTACAAAAGATATTTTAGGAGGATTTTTACCGAATGCGAAAGAAAATCGTAAATCTAGATCAAGCCATAAACCATATTTTATCCCATGACTTAACGAAGATAGATGTTGAAAGTTACTATAAAGGTCCTCGTTTTAAGAAAGGCCATGTTATCAAGGAAGAGGATATAAGTGTCCTCAGGTCGATGGGAAGAGAGCACCTGACGGTCTTGGAGCTTGAGGAAGACGAGGTGCATGAAGATGATGCCGCTTTGGTTTGACCCCGATAAAATTCATTTTATAAACGATGACCCCGACTGGGTTGTAGTTACCGCATTTCCTTATACGGTGGTAGGCACCGGGGACTTGGTAGCTGGCTTTAGAGTTTTGCCGCTTGCTATAAAAAAAGCTCAACTTGAAAAGGCTATAAAGATATCAGCCCGATTTGAAGTAAAAGGTTTTAATCCTCTTAAGGTTGGCCTAGTGACAACCGGAAGAGAGATTAAAGCGGGAGTAATCGAAGACGCTTTTAGACCAAAGCTTGAAAAAAAGGTGGCTTGCTTTGGTGGAAATGTAATGGGACAAAACATTGTGGGAGATGAATCAGATGAAATTTCAGCGGCGATTTGTGATTTTTTAAACAGAGGTGCCGATTTAGTCATATGTACTGGGGGCATGAGCGTGGATGCCGACGACAACTCTCCGCAAGCGATATCGGAAGTATGTGATGAGATAAAATTTAAGGGAATCCCTGTTTTACCTGGATCAATGCTCATGTTAGGCTTAAAAGGTGAGAAAGTGATCATTGGTGCTCCTGCGTGTGTCGTTCATGATGAATGGACCAGCCTGGACTTAATTTTACCCAGAATATTTGCTGGTTTGGTCCCAACGCTTGAAGAAATTCGCCGTTTTGGTGTTGGAGGTTTATGTAAGCGTTGCAAAAATTGTACCTTTCCAAATTGTTCTTTTGGGGTGAAGATTTGAATTCTAAAG
>NZ_CALETC010000331.1:0-3490 GCF_937920065.1 Acetomicrobium mobile | reverse complement strand
CTGTCAATGTTTTTTCCTATCACTTCTTCGGGGCTGGAAAACCTAAAGATGTGGCAGAAGGCATTGTTGACTCTCAAGACACGACCATCCGGTGCGCATAAAACTACGCCTTCAGGGGAAACGTTGAATAGCTTTTCCCAAAAAATCTTTTCCCTGCGAAGTTCATCCCTGACGTCAAGCTTATGTAAAGCGTAAGCTATATCATTTGCTAGAGTTAAAAAAAGGTCCTTTTCTTTTATCTCCAGCTCGACGTTTCGAGGCAATGAAGCGCATATTACACCATAGGTTTTTTTGCCATGCTCTAGGCGAGAAGAAATCAAGACTTTACCCGTATAACGTTTAGGAAGTTGCCAACCCTTACGAAGCAAATCCTCATATTTTATGGCCGAAAAGCCATCCTTTGAATCCGTAGTTAGGTGAGACACAAATTGTGGGCTTAAACATCTCTTTATTTCCGCCTTTGTTTCAGTTAAAGAAAAGACATCCAAAAGATATCCTGTTTGAGGATCTAATAAAATGATCCAAACACTTTCATAGCACTGGCCCTTTACGAGAATGCCACATATTTCGTTAAGCAAGTGATTGCGTCCCAATTTTTCCCTTACCATGAGTTGATTAACATCCAGGACAGCCTCTAACACCCTATTTAACCGCTCTAGTTTTCTTTGAGCTTCCCTTTGTTCGGTCACGTCCCTAATAAAAACAGCGACACCAGCGACTCCACTGCCGGGAGTTTTTATGGGTATTTTGTCAGTTAAGTGCCATCTTTTTCTGCCGGATGGCAGGGTTACTTTTCTAAGTAGTCCAAGCAGAGGTTCGCCTCTAGCTACGACTTCGCGATCTTCACGGCAAAGGTCTTTCGACTCGGGAAGCAAATCTTGTGTATGTTTGCCCAAAATTTCTTCTCGAGGAGGCAGGTCCATCTCCTTTATAAATGACTGGTTCATCCAGATCCATCTGCCCTGCCTGTCCTTAAAAAGTACCATAAAAGGAGAAGAATCTATTAAAATCAACAGCGTTTCCATATCCCACACTCTAATTCCCCCTAAAAACATGTAATTGACTCACGCTGTTTACGATGTTTTAGTTGTTCTGGATCTCTCTCAAATTGACAAGCAGCTTTTAAATATATCATGACTGTTTAAAACACATAACTGGGTCATTGTCTCTTTGTAAATAGCAAGACCAAAGCAATGACCCAGTTAATAAAATATAAGTCATTTTCAGAAGCTTTAGAACCCGACGATCTCACCCACTAAAATGACATGACAGTCTCTGCCCGATGGAGCTCGCTCTAAGATCAACATTGCCCTACAAACTCGTTCCGGTACATCGCAATCTACACAATAACCCAGGGATGCACAAGGTGTTTTGATGTTCAGGCGCATTGCATTAGGAGGCGTTGCGAAGTTTTTAACGCGAGCTATTGCCGCTTCAAGCCCCCCAGCGCAGACTTTGTTTATTCCAATGACGTAAATGATTTTTCCCGAGGTCCAAGCCATGCCGGCCACTCTATTGCCGGTGCCGTCAATGTTAACGATGGTCCCGTCTATGGTCAGGGCATTCGCGCTCGTTAAGAAAACGTCGCATGATAATTCCTCTTGTAGTCTTCTTATGCGTTCTTCGCCAACCAAGCTTGGATCCCAGTGATGAACTATCTTGTTGCCTCTTTTTTCGAGCGCTTCGAGCAACCCGAGTTCCCTTAACGTTACGCTCCCGGGGACCCCAACGCTGGCCCTTTCAGGTATAAGGTCAATTATCGTTCTTTTTGCACCTTCCGCAGTTGCCACGTATTCGGCACTGTAGCCCTTTTTATCCAAGTTTTTAACAATAGCGTTGCCCAAAAGCTCGTAATGGTTTTTTCTGAAACTTTCCCAATCTGCCATACAACATCCCTCCTCTTTGGTTTGTGAGCAAAGTTGCCTCCCGCTTGACTGTTATCACTAAGATGATAACATTAATGAGCACAAAAGATCACGACGAAGGGGAGAGTATATATGTGTAAAGTTGTAATGCCAGAAGGAGAACACGTCCATTCCCACACAAATGACCCTTTAGAGATGGCAGAACTGATAAGGGAAGCGCTGATTGGCGAACTTGACTCCATGAGCGATTTGGCCGGCACATGGCACATGATCGAGGACGAAAGCATTAAAAACAAGCTGATGGAGGCAATAGCCTTTAAGCAAAAGACCGTCTCTGCGCTATACGAAGGTTTGCAGGCTAGCGAAAAAAAGGCGTGGGGCTAAAAAAACAGCATAAGCTTCAAGTATACTTACATAGTGATATAATAGCACAATAAGTTTATAATAACTAGCCTTGCATTTACTCATGCATTGCAGGGCTAGTTATTATGTTTGCAGAGAAGGTCATTCAACAATCTTGGTTCTAAAATATCAATCGGAGTTATTACTTGCTTTATGGCTGAGAATTTCTCCCCTGGCATAAGAAAAATAAATTCCAATGATACAAGTGATAGTTGAAATTACAAAAGACAGATTAACGCTTTTTAAAAAAATCCCAATATTTGCCGTACTTACCTCCTCTTTGCCTAGCATTATGGAAAATATGGCGGTAGCCAGGGCTAAGCTCATCGTTTGACCAAGTAGCCGCATTGTTGCCAAAGAGCTGGATGCAATACCGTAGTACTCGTTCGAGACAGAGCTCATTATGGCGTTCACGTTGGGAGAAGAAAAGAGAGCAAAGCCAAACCCGAGGCAACATAATGCCATAGCTAAATAAGACATTGATGTATCTATCTTTAATATTGCCAATAAAAATAAACCTAAAGCTGTAAGCGCCATTCCCGCAGAAGCTATAAATCTTGGCTCTATTTTGTCGGACATACGCCCTGCATAAGGGGAAAAGACAGCTTGAATGGCTGGCTGTATCACTAAGACAAGACCCGCTGATTGTGGTGACATATTTTTTACATATTGAAGATAAAGACTCAATAAAAAGGCTACCGAGGCAGTTGCAGCGTAGTTTATGAGGGCAGCCATATTTGAGAAGGCAAAGCTTCGATTATCGACGAAGAGCCTAACGTTAAATACTGGATTGGATGCGACCCATTGGTACCTAAAAAAGACGATCGAAAGCGCCATGCCGGTTAAAATAAAATACAAGCTTTTTATCTGAGGAATAAGAAAGACGCCGTACATGAACGAGAGCAGGAAGATTACATACAAAAAGCTTCCTAAAATATCGAAGGGCTTTTCCTTAGAGGCAACCCATTCCGTCTTTATGTGCCGAAGTATCGTGTATAAAACAAACAACCCTAATGCGCCAGCGGTGACAAAGATGCTTTTCCATCCAAAGTTTTGGACTAAAATGCCGCCAAAAAAGGGTCCTGAAGATAATCCCAAGTAGGTCGCAGCAGTATTTATCCCCATGGCCTTTCCTCTTTCCCCAGGCGGAAAAACAGAGGCAAGTATAGCCACGGATGTCGTTACGATCATAGCTCCTCCTATTCCCTGAAATACGCGACAAA
>NZ_CALETC010000330.1:0-1979 GCF_937920065.1 Acetomicrobium mobile | reverse complement strand
AAAATAATCCGAACGAAAAGAAAGACGATAGCTTTGCAAGTGACGGACGATGCCAAATTGATCATCAGGGCTCCTTTTAACCTTGATGACGAGACGATCGCTGAGATCGTCTCGAAACACAGGCGTTGGGTCGAAAAAAAGCAAAAAGAGGCCTCTACTAGAAACCAAAAACTTTCCCCAAAAGAATTCGTCAATGGGGAAGGGTTTCTGTATTTAGGCAGATACTACAAATTAAATATAGTAGAAGACCAAAGTGAACCGTTGAAATTAGAAGGAGCATTTCATCTTTCAAGACATGCGCTTCCACGCGCAAAAGAAACATTTATCCAGTGGTATAAAGACAAAGCCTTTGAAAAAATTTCCGAAAGAGTTCACCTCTATGCCGAAAAACGGGGATATACATACAATAAAATCGGCATAACCGATGCTCAAAAAAGATGGGGTTCGTGCTCTTTTAGGGGAAATTTGAACTTTTCCTGGCGGTTGATAATGGCTCCCCTGTCGGTCCTAGATTACGTTGTCATTCACGAGCTTGTTCATCTGGAAGAAAGAAATCATGCAAAATCCTTTTGGGATAAAGTAAGAATGCTGATGCCCGATTACGAAGGGCATATAGAGTGGCTTAAAAAGAATGGGTATCTATTGAATTTATAAATCAGATATCAGTTAACGTTTATGTCTTTATAATAACATATTAAAGATGGCCATACACGCTATGCCGGACAATATGGTCCATAGTGTGTTTTTAGTAAGTATCGCTGTTAGCGTGGCTACAATGCCTGCCAACAGCCTGACGTTTCCTAGAGAAATAAAAACCTTTCCCGATTGCATGAATAATTCGGGAACAATAAGAGCCGACAGAATGGCTGGAGGCACATATTTTAAAAGCCTCTTTGCCCAGGAGGGAATGTCCCAGACCCCAAAAAGAAATATGAAGGATGCTCGCGTGAGATAAGTCAAAGTTCCCCCAAGAAGCAGGACCAACCATATCTTCATGACCGGCTTCTCCTCAAGTCCAAGGCGAAGCCGCCTGTCATGCCAACCAAAGCGGCAGCTATCAAGCCTAATTTATAGGGAAATCCGAAAAAAAGCATCGAACAGATCCCCGCCGTCAGTGCAGCTATAATGCTAGGGTAGTTATTCAAAGAAGGAACGAGTATAGCTATGAATGTCAACGGCAAAAAGAAATCGAGCGGCCAATCGGATGGAAGCATCTTACCCAGAAAAATTCCCATTGCCGTGCTCATCTGCCAGGTTAACCACAGGATAAGACCTGCGCCCAAAAAATACATGTGATCGTAGCGCTCTTCTCGTTCCTTTTGATAATAACTTATGACGACAGCGTAAGCTTCATCGGTTAAGAGATAAGAAAGCAGTGCCTTCCACCCGAAAGGAAGCTCTTTCAAATAGGGAGCGACCGAAGCGCTGTAAAGCATATGGCGCAGATTGACCATGACCACGGTTAGTGTTATTACGGACCAGGGAATTGATTCGGCAAATAGCTTGCTTGCCACGAACTGCGAAGAGCCGCCAAAGATGATGTAGGACATCGACTGGGCCTGAAACTTGGTCAAGCCTGCCTCCAAAGCGGTTACACCATATATTACGCCAAAGGGCATCACTGCAATCAGCAAAGGCAACTCGTCGCGAGCCCCTCTAAGAAAGGTCCGTAACCTCACAGGTCGATCACTCCTCATTATTAACGTCTTTGGGCTTTGACCATAAATTGTAATTAGAGTAACCTGGATTAGCAACATCTTATTCTTGTCGATCAAAGCCGGCGTTTCATGGAAATTTTAGCAAACCCTGTTGACTATTCTTCGAAGCTGTGATAACTTTCCTATTGCCGCTTAGTGATAAAGGCAGTGAGCGCCCGTAGCTCAGTGGACAGAGCGGCGGACTTCGGATCCGTTGGTCGCGGGTTCAAATCCTGCCGGGCGCGCCATAAAGGGCTGTTACGTTTGTGGGCCGTTAGCTCA
>NZ_CALETC010000329.1:0-4029 GCF_937920065.1 Acetomicrobium mobile | reverse complement strand
CTCCTTTTGCGTCTTGCAATTAATCGGAATAGGGCATCAGTTGTTTTATCTTTTTCGCGAAGACGTCATCGAGATACCCCTTTTGCTTCAATGAACGAATGCGCTTTTGGTTTTTCTTGCGCAGCAAATGGCCGCGGCCCATCTTCTTATAGGCAACCTTTCCCGTTGCCGTTATTTTGAACCTTTTTTTGGCGCCGCTGTGAGTTTTGAGCTTTGGCATGACAATTCCTCCCTTTAGCTTAATCTTCGTCCGAGATCTTGGATGACTTGGCCTCCGCTTTTTGCTGAACCGGCACGAGCATTATTCGCATGTATCGACCTTCCATTTTAGGCTCGGTTTCAGGTTTTCCCAGGCCGTCGCAGTCTTTCGCTACCCTTTCGAGTACCTCTCTGCCCTTATCCAGGAAAGACATCTCCCTGCCGCGGAAGAATACGGAGACCTTGACCCTGTGTCCTTCGCGCAAGAACTCCTTGATCGCCTTGACCTTGAAGTTGTAGTCATGTTCGTCGATCTTCGGGCGCATTTTTATTTCCTTAATCGTCTGGGTCTTCTGTTTCTTTCTGGCCTCTTTGTCCCGTTTTTGCTGTTGATATCTGTATTTGCCGTAATCCATGATACGACATACCGGAGGATTGGCCTGAGGCGCAACTTCTACCAAGTCCAACCCTCTGTTTTCGGCCAACTGCAACGCCTGTTGAACTGGCACGATTCCTACCTTAGACCCATCGGCGTCGATCAACAGGACTTCGGAGACCTTAATTTCCTCGTTTACCCGCGGTTCATTAACTTTCGCTATAACCGGTCACCTCCACAATAAAATATAGGGACTGGCAAAAGACACACCCAGTCCCTCATAGTCTGTACGCTATCGACCCTTTGACCCGGAAAGCTGCCCCTGCGCCGCCGGGTGAGAGGGATGGGCCCTCTGCTTATCGCCATAAGCAATGATTACGCAATATAGCATGAAATCTATCCAAAAGCAAGCAGTTTGCGAAAATCCAAAACTAAAAATCGTCTTTCAAGGGGTGATACTCGTTGCCCAAAAGCTCAATTAGAGCCTCCAGACTCATGCTTCCAAGATCCCCCTTGCTGCGATCGCGCACGGATACGACGCCTTTTTCAACCTCTCTATTGCCTATTACGAGCATGTAAGGTATCTTTTGCATCTGGGCATCGCGGATCTTTTTACCAAGAGTTCCTTCCTTTAGGTCTACCTCTATTCTGACGTCCTTTTTCTGCAGGGCGGATGCCACCTTTTTGGCATAAGGCAGATGCTCGTCCGATACCGGCAATATCTTGACCTGGACAGGAGCTAGCCAGTAAGGGAACGCTCCAGCGTACTGCTCAATAAGGATGCCTAAAAACCTTTCTAAGCTTCCAAGTATTGTCCTGTGTATCATGACTGGCCTATGGGGCTCCCCATCTGGTCCAATGTATGTTATGTCGAATTTTTCCGGCATCTGAAAGTCGAGCTGTATAGTACCGCACTGCCAGGTTCGGCCGATGCAATCCTCCAGATGGAAGTCGATCTTGGGGCCATAAAAGGCACCGTCGCCAGGGTTTAGCTTGTACTCCACGCCACGGTCCTCTAAAGCTTCCTGCAATGCCTGTTCGGCCTTATCCCAAAGCACCT
Organism: Acetomicrobium mobile; assembly: GCF_937920065.1. NCBI lineage: Bacteria > Thermotogati > Synergistota > Synergistia > Synergistales > Acetomicrobiaceae > Acetomicrobium > Acetomicrobium mobile. Next base: position 2,395 of record NZ_CALETC010000329.1, on the reverse strand, counting down.
TGTCGCCCATTGCGTTCTCCGGCCTGGTGGAAAGCTCTATGTGATAGGGAAATCCAAAGACTCCGTAAATGTACTGCACCATCTCCATTATGTCCGTTATCTCTTCCTTTATGTGTTCCTCCGAGGTGAATATATGGGCGTCGTCTTGGGTGAAACACCTCACGCGCATAAGTCCGTGAAGGACGCCGGACCTTTCATGCCTATGCACTACCCCAAGCTCTGCTAGCTTCAACGGCAGGTCGCGGTAGCTCCTAAGCTGAGTTTTGTAAACTAAAATTCCTCCAGGGCAATTCATGGGCTTTATGGCAAAGGGTTTCCCGTCTATCTCGGTGAAATACATGTTTTCCCTGTAATGGTCCCAGTGGCCTGAGCGAATCCACAGATCCTGGTCCAATATCAGGGGTGTCTTTATCTCCTGATATCCTCTTTGGATGTGTACCTTTCTCCAGAAGTCAACTAAGGTATTTAAGATCACTACTCCCTTAGGATGAAAGAACGGAAATCCGGGTGCCTCGTTTTGGAGGCTGAATAGATCCAGCTCCTTGCCGATACGCCGATGATCCCTGCGTTTGGCTTCCTCTATCTTGGTCAAATAAGCTAAGAGATCCTCCTCGGAGGGGAAAGCCGTCCCGTAAATGCGGGTAAGCATAGGGTTTCTTTCGTCTCCGCGCCAGTAAGCCCCGGCCAATGAAAGAAGCTTAAAGTGTTTGACGTAAGAAGTGTTTGGTACATGAGGCCCTCTGCAGAGGTCGATAAATTCTCCCACCCTGTAGAGCGAAACGGTGTCGTCCTCGATGTCCTTCAATATCTCGAGCTTATAGACGTCGCCGCGTTCTTGGAAGAGGCGCGTGGCTTCCTCTTTGCTCATCACTAGCCTCTCAAAGGGAATGGCTTCAGAGGCGATCCTTTTCATCTCGTCTTCTATCTTCGGAAGGTCTTCCTCGGTGATGGCGACCGGGACATCCATGTCGTAGTAAAAGCCGTTCTCTATGGCCGGGCCGACGCCGTATTTTGTGCCGGGGTAAAGCCTGTAAACGGCCTGAGCCATTATGTGTGAGGCGGAATGTCTCAGCATCTCTATGCCCTCGGGGCTATCCACTCTCACCGGCTCAATCTTTGCATCCTCCTCCACTAAAGCATCGAGGTCGCACATCTTTCCGTCTATCTTTACGGCAATTACATCGCCATCTATACCGCGTTCCTTGAGCACCTCAGAAGCCTTTTTACGGTGTTCGCTGTCTGGCAATTATATCCCCTCCCATGCCTAATTTAATAGGTTTTTAAATTATACCACAACCGTCTACAGGAAAGTCTCCAGGCATACGCCTATTTCTGACGGGCTTATCATAAAGATATTATCACTAATTTGCTTGACCCAGTCCATATTGCAGGTTAAAATATATCTTGTACCGGGACGTAGCGCAGCATGGCTAGCGCACCTGCATGGGGTGCAGGGGGTCGGAGGTTCAAGTCCTCTCGTCCCGACCATAGCAAGAAAAGGCGGGGTATTGCCCCGCCTTTTTTCGTAGTGAGCTCTATCTTGGGATAGGAAGGTGAAGTATAACACGGCATGAGGGACAGATCATTTAGACAAACAGAAAAAGGAAAAGGTCACGGTCCAAAGAAATCTCTTGGACAGAATTTTTTGATAGATCCCAATATTACTCGCTGTATGGTGGATTATGCTCAAGTCGGCGAACGAGATGTTGTCCTGGAAATAGGTCCCGGTCGGGGCATGTTGACCAGGGAGATACTAAATAGCCCGTGCAGCTTTTTGCATATCATAGAAATTGATAAAACTTTGGTGCCTTTCCTAGAACCACTGTTAAAAAGGCATGAAACCAGGACGTCTTTGATATGGGGCGACGTTTTAACCGTAAACCTAAAGGAGCTTTCGCCCTCTCCAACTAAGGTGCTGGCCAACATACCTTACAATATAACAACCCCTTTAATATGGCAGATCCTGGAGCATCTGGCGCCCATGGGTACCAAGGAACTGGTCTTGATGCTTCAGCTGGATTTGGCTGAAAGGTTATGTGCTAGACCTGGCACAAAGGATCGTTCTCCACTTGGGATAACCATTGAAAGAATGGGACAAGTCCAAATCGTCAAAAAAGTACCTCCCTCAGTATTTTGGCCCGCTCCGAAGGTCGAGTCGGCCATCGTCCAGATACTGCTCGACAAAAATTACGACCTGGCGTCGAAGCGACCTTGGAGGAGGCTGCTGAAAGTTGCCTTTGCAAGAAGGCGCAAGACGCTAATGAATAACCTGGCCTGCGTTTATGATTTTTTTAAGGATAGGGAGCAGGCATATGGGCTTTTGAAAGAGTTGGGCCTATCTCCTACCGTTCGCGCAGAAGAGCTCAATGCGGACGATTGGCAGCGATTGTACGAA
>NZ_CALETC010000328.1:0-2329 GCF_937920065.1 Acetomicrobium mobile | reverse complement strand
CTTCACTACAGCGGCGTTCAGTCCGTATCCATCTTTTAATCTGTGAGGCAAGTAATATCTCGCATGCCAACCCATAGAACTTGCAAACTCACTTGCAAGAAGAGCGGAGGCAACACCGTCCACATCGTAATCGCCATAAAGCGCTACTTTGCTTCCCCTCGGAAGCGACTGTAATATAGCAGGTACATCTCGTCCACTAGTACATAACAAAAGATTAGACATTAACAAATCAAGGCTCGGATGCAACCATGCCCGAGCCTCCTGAAAATCCAAATGTTCGCCATGTTTTATGTACAACGCCAGCGCCACCAACTCATGAGATTGAAGTGATTGCGCCAGCTCACCGGGAAGATCATCAAAGCTCCAAATGCTCAATTTTGAATATGGCTGTAAAGGAATCACTTCTCAAATTCTGTCCCTTGATTTTCAGCGAATTCAGTTTCAGACGATGCCTCTTTCGTCAAAGAGGCACTTCCACGTTGCAAAGCCTCCAACAGAGAACGCTTTTCTTCTTCTAAGTCAGCAATACGCTTTTTTAGCTCCTTGATGTCATTTCTATATTTATTACGAGATTCAACATGAGCAGCAAATGACGTTATCCACATCAAAACCGCTCCAGCTGCAAAGACAAGCACTTCCCATATGCCTTGGTGAAGTGACCACTGCCACATTAAAAATTTCACTACCACCATACCACTATTCTGAACTGCATAAAAAGCCGCTAATAACATCCCTAACGCTAATGCCAGCACGTAGCTCTTCATGGGAGTCCCACCTTTTATAGTTAATATATTAAACTACTTCCCACCTTTCCCATTGCAATGGATGAAACGTTGACTATATCTGCTTCGGATCATTGGGCTATCCTCTTTTTCCAGATTTTTTAGATATTTTTCCCTCCAAACTTCCTCCCAAAGGGGATCGTATATCTCCTTCATCCTTCTGGCATATTCGTCTAAACCCGTTGCAAGCTCATTGAGCAATTTGTCCGCACCGGGGTGGGTTGGGTGTGCGCCATACTCGGCCACTAATTCCCTTAATGCCGCTGGATGATCGATGATGAGACAAGGACGAAGTAAATTATCATCATCGTAAGGCTGACGTGATCGTATTGCCTCAAAAAAGGGACTCAACAGAACTTCAACGAGCGTTTTCTCTCTAATGTTATCTACGGCGAAATGACAAAATACACAAGGCTCAACGGCACCATTGGAAATCACATGCAAATATCTAAAGCCAGCTGCTATGCAACCGTCAACATAAGGACCATCGTTCCAAAAATCGCCCAAGAATATCGGATATTTCGACCTCCACTCATCGACCTTCTTCTTTAAGTAAGCTCGCTGTTCCGGTGTAGCCATGTAAGACAGATCAGGGTCATGACCAGTGGGTATGTATTGAAAGAACCAACCAACCTTACATCCTTCTTCTAGCATATGTTCTATGAATTCATCGCTAGATATATAGGAAGCACTTGTACGAGTGCATGTGGCGCTAAAGCCGTATAACACGCCCTTTTTTCTAAGTCTGCGATATGTTTCTATTATTTTATTATACATTCCGGGCCCTCGCCGGAAATCTGTTTCTTCTGGCGTGCCCTCTATGGAAATCATGGGCGCTACATTGCCCAGTTCAACTAGCTTATCGGCTACCTCGTCGGTAATCAACGTACCGTTAGTGTAAACTTGAAAGTAACAATCGTCATGTTTAGCCCAAATATCAAAAAGGTCTTTTCTTGTAAAGGGCTCACCACCGGATATGGTAAAAAAGTACATCCCGAGCTCCTTGGCTTGACAGATGAGATCGTCTATTTCCTCTGTAGTTAGGTCGCTGGAAGTATCGTATGACCCTGCGTAGCACCCTTTGCATTTTAAGTTGCACCTCATCGTTGGACTTATCACCATAAAGTTGGGTATATGAATCCCCAGCTCCTTCATTTTCCTATCCCTAATGCCTCGCGAAAGAACCATGAAGTTTACTATCAAGTTTACGATTAGCTTTTTTCGGCAATTAGGATGAAGCTCCCTAAAAACCCTTCTAAAGACCCCAACAAAGGGATGATTTTCCCTCGCCATTTCTGCCAGTTCTTTGAAGGTCTCGCGCTGGAATTTAGCTGGTGCCAAACGTGATATAGCATCAAATAGTAACGCGAGCTTTTCGTCATCTCCCTCTTCAATCAACTTAACAACCTGGTTTAAGAGAGCTGCAGAAATCATCCCCTTTAGCCGGTCTGCTAAACTCATAACCATCGAAAACGCCTCCTTTGAGCCCATTAAAAACTTATCTTAAAGGTTAGCTCTCTGCTCTTCCAACGCCTTTACCCTTGACT
>NZ_CALETC010000327.1:0-2222 GCF_937920065.1 Acetomicrobium mobile | reverse complement strand
GGAAAGTAATCTACCCCTTTTTTCATGGGTCTTGTCATGTTGTCATCCCCTTTTTGTAAGGACAATAACTTTACCAGCATATTTCTTAATTATTTCTTTTGGTATTAAATAGCCAATAGAAGACTTTCGGTTGTTTTCTACTTTGCGATATTTACCTGTTTCGACTAATATCTTTAATAAGTTTTTCTGGATGATATAAATTTCCGAATAGTCACCTATTAACCATAGCCACGAATTGTCATCTCGATATATGCCCGACTTAACATAAGAATTATTTTTGGGATCACTCTTTTCGGCTACCTCTATGTAAACGTTATTTGTTTCGGCCATTCGTTCATCGTATTTAATCTCCCAACCAATAGAATTTTCTCCTTTTAATTGCATTTCTTTAGTAAGGTGTGGCTTTACAACCACTAGTCCCGTGTCCTTTAAAACATCGTATACGAATTTTTCAAAATTCTTCCCATCGGCCAATTTGCTTTCATAATACTCATTCAAATTTCATTCCCCCATACATCCCATCCAGGGGTGCTCTTTCTAGCAAAAAGCTCAATTCGGCGGCCATGAGGGTAAAGTGTATCTATTATTTCTCTAAACCTTTCTGGTTTCTCTGAATGCTTATCGCTCCTTTCGATAGAAACAACGCTGTCGAATAATGTAGGTACATCTGGTAAGCAACTTCCCTTTGTACATATGAGCAAAAATTCATGCCTTACGCTGTTATAATGTCCCATGTTGTGTTTAACTTTGTCCCATATGAAAGATGTTTTGTACTTAAAGCCCCATGCTTTGATAACTTGGAAGCACTCCTCAAGCATAGGTGATGTTACCCAAAGGAAAAGCACCGCATTTTCTTCTGTCAACTCCTTAACTGGCAACTCACATAATTCTTCTATTGTCATAGAAGGGTAATGGTCTTCTGCGCCAGTTGTATTGCCGTCTCGTTTGTCATTATAACGCCAGGGCGGGTCTGCGTATATAATGCGATATTTATCGCTTAGTTTTTTGGTTTCCTTTACTTCTTCACGCTTAAGAAGCCTTCTTGCGTCGACAACGCTTTTTGCTTCGCTTTTAACTATTTTTTCTGCTATTTTTATTTGTTTTTCTGGTTCCATTCTGGCCAACTTGAGCAATTCTTTTTTGCTGTCAGCAAGTTCAGTGTCAGCTATAATTTTTTTCACTTCAGGAGCTATTCTTTCGGCTATTTGGACTTCTTGTTGCACTGTCCGTGGGGATACTCCTAATTTAGATGCAGTATCTTCTGAAAACGGCGAAATTATTTCGCTGTTTTTAGGCCTTCTGCCTCCTTGTGGTCGCTTTGTTGTAGGATATTTTGCCTCGTATATTTCCTTCCGTCGCTTTAGATGTTCGGCACGTTCCAAAGTTGTAAGTTCTGACCTAATTAAGTTTTCATCTATTTCGGCAAGCTCAGCGTTGAGCTCATCATAATCTTTCTCTATACAATCTATATCCTGCCAATTAAGAAGTTTACATGCTTCAAGTCTATGTAGTCCGGATATGAGCACTTTATCTTTTGTTATGATAATAGGTTGAAGCAATCCTATATCCTTAATGCTATCTGCTAATTCTTTACATTTTGTCTGGTTTAAGTTTCTTTTTCTATGTTGTGGTATAATTATTTCATTTATGGCATATTTCAAGCTCTACCACCTCTTGTCCTTTTATTCTTCACGGAATAACTCTTCCGTCCTCTCTACTGGCCAATTTAAAGCTTGAATAATGCGTTTTTTCCATCCATTGAAACACGGAAATTTCCCACTTTCGAGTCTTGAGATGTCCGACGGATGAATACCAGTCATTATTGCAAGATCATACTGAGTCAACCCTCTTTTCTCCCGTTCTTTTGCTAATTTAATTACCATTATTTAAATACCTCCTTACGTTTTATTCTTGCTTGAGTTTCTTTCGATCATTGCTTCCACTTCGCTGGCTGGGATCCTCCATTGGTGTCCAGCCTTGAATGCTGCTAATTCGCCATATTTAATGAAGTTATGGACTGTACGCACATTGACACGTAATATTTTGGCGACTTCTTCAGGTGTTAGATACATCGCTTCATGCATGGTTTCACCTCCTTTGTTTTGATTATTATATCATGTTTTCGTTGTCTTGACAATACTTGCTTTAATTTCATTGGGTAGGAATATTAAAAAAAGAGAGGCGCAAAAGCGCCCCTCCTTTCACTACTCAGCCGTGATCTT
>NZ_CALETC010000326.1:0-2996 GCF_937920065.1 Acetomicrobium mobile | reverse complement strand
CGAGTCGCAAGATGCAGAACAGATAAAGTTCCTTGAGGAAAAGGGAATGAAAGTTTATGCCCCGAACGAAAAGGAAATGAACGCCTTTAGATCAAAGGGGCAGCCGGCTTACATAGAATGGCTAAAGGCCACCGTGGACGAAAAGTGGCTAAATATGGCGCTGGAAGACGCGAAGGCCGCAAATGAGGCCGTAAAGTAAGGACCGGGCGGATATGTCGAAGGACATTTTGCCTAAGCTGTCTGCGGCCATAGAGCGAGCATGCGCTTACATCTCGTGCTCGCTGTTGGCCTTAAATATATGCGACATCCTCATGGGCGTCGTCTCAAGGTACATATTTCACACTTCCTTTATCTGGACGGAGGAGTTGGCGCGATACACAATGATATGGATGGTCATGGTGGGGGCAAGCTGTGCACACGTTCGAGGAGATATGATGGCCATAGATTTCATCCTGCCCAGGCTTCCCGTGAAGCTGCAGCGCATCTTCAACGTGCTTAAGTTCATCATAGGCGTTATAGTGCTGATGCTGATCGTTTATTTCGGAGCCCATAACGCAATTGGAGCCTGGAACATGAGGACGATGGGCTTAAAGATCCCCAAAACCATACCGCTTCTTTCCCTGCCGGTGGGCCTTGGAATACTGCTCGTGGAGTTTGTCATCTATAGAAAAGAAGTCGTGGGAGGGGACGAGCCATGAGTCTGCTTCTTTTGCTGCTGTTCTTCTTTTTTCTCATGTTAATCGGCCTTCCCCTTTACCTTGCGCTGCTGTCGGTCGCTTTTGCCGGGATAGCGGTATTGGGTGACGCATCACTTCTTCGCGTAGTAAGCCAGCAGCTCTTTGGCGGGATGGATTCCTTTACCCTGATGGCCATCCCCTTTTTCGTCCTGGCGGGATCCCTGATGAACAGATCGGGCCTTACCGATAAGCTCATAGACTTTTCCAAGCTTCTGGTGGGCTCCATACGCGGCGGGCTGGGATACGTAAACATAGTTGCAGGCATAATACTGGCAGGCGTAAATGGGTCAGCAGCCGCAGATGCTTCTGCCCTCTCTTCGATCTTGATTCCGGCCATGAAAAAGGAAGGCTACAACCAAGGTTACGCTGCAGGCCTTACCGCCGCAAGCTCTCTCATAGGCCCCATAATACCTCCTTCGATCTTTATGATCATTTACGCCTCCATGACCAACACGTCCATCGGCGGCTTATTTGCTGCCGGCATCGTTCCGGGGTTACTCTTGGGTTTGGCTTATGCGGTCATGAATTACTTTTATTCCTTCAGATACGGCGCCCCGGTCTCAAGCGGCGAAGAAAGATCGCAGGCCAAGAATATATTAACTCAATCCATATCCGGTTTACTTGCGCCGATAATCATCATCGGCGGAATCGTCACAGGCATCGTGACCCCTACGGAATCAGGGGCATTGGCCGCCGCTTACTGCCTCTTGATAGGGCTGTTTCATACCAAAAAGCTCGACAAAGGGGCAATTTTCGGGGCCCTTTACGAGACGGTGCGCACGACCAGCTCCATATTTCTAATAATGGGCGCAGCCCAGGCGGTGGGATGGCTGCTCAAATGGGAAAGAGTACCGCAGCATTTTGCCGGGCTACTTTCCGGAGCCGGACTTGCCTCGAGTCCCATTCTACTCATGTTGACCTTCAGCGCCATCATATTCGTGGTGGGTTGTTTCATGGAAGAAGTGGCAACCCTGACACTTCTTACGCCCATATTTTATCCGCTGGCCATGCAGGCAGGCATTGACCCGCTGCATTTCGGCATCGTCATGACGCTAAACGTCACCATCGCCCTGGTAACTCCTCCGATGGGCGCGTGCAACTACATAGTCTCGGCTGTGGGCAAGGTGCCTTTAAGCGAGGTATTGAAGTTCATATGGCCCTTCATAGCTGTCTCTCTTGTTGCCCTCGTTTTAATCATACTATTTCCCATTATAACTATATATATACCTAAAGCTCTGGGGCTTTGATACTAGGTGCTCCGAAGGAGAAGATGATACATGCACGAAGCTGCTATTCCAATCGTTGATAGCATCAAATGGCAGGAGATATGGAAAATCCCCATAAAGGAATCGGGGGAAAAATTGATCCCGGCCAGCTACATCCCGGAGAAAATTTTATGCCGGCCCCAGTACTTCGTTCAGGGCATAGATAGCGCAATACCGGAATGCTTTATGAGGGAGGGAGCTTTCGCTGCCCTTCTTAAAGCTGCAACCCTATTGCCAAAGGGGTATCGTTTGGTAATTTACGATGCCTGGAGACCTTTAAAGGTCCAGCAATCCTTGTTTCTTAAGTTTTCCGAGGAGCTCAGGAAGGAATGCCCAAGCGATACAGATGACGAGTCTATATTCGATATGGCCTCCCACTTCGTTTCTCCCCCAAAAAACGACACCGATAAAGTATCCCCCCACATGACGGGGGGAGCCGTCGACGTTGGCCTTGTCGACGAATGTGGGCTTTCATGTCCCATGGGAAGCGAATTTGACGAGACTTCCAAGCGCTCCGTCACGCATTACTTTGAAGAAAAGCTAAGAAATGAGGAGCTGATGCCCGAGGAGCGGGAATATCTGTTCAACAGGAGAATTTTGTATAATGCCATGATAGAATCCAACTTTATAAACTATGCAGATGAATGGTGGCATTATGACTACGGCAACCAGAACTGGGCAGCGTCAAAGGGGGCAAGCTTCGCCTTTTACGGCAAAATTTCATTAGAGCTCAGATGGGCAAAATTTGATTAAGGCCCTTAACAGGCCGATCTCAATTGCAAAACATGCATGACATTTCAAAATCCTTGTTGACAAACTATGACATGTCGTATAACATAATTGTCAACCTAAAACTTTGCGAAATGGAGGAGGCGCTAAATGATGATAGGTGAACGTTTCCTAGCGGCATCAGGGCAATGTGTCAGTGCCATCAGTAGCATGTGCGCCTCCATATCCGGCGGTTATTATTTTAGCGACGGCCAGTGGCGTTATT
>NZ_CALETC010000325.1:0-1466 GCF_937920065.1 Acetomicrobium mobile | reverse complement strand
GTTTCGGGCATAGACTGGGGAACTATGATAGACAAGATCATGGAACGAGAGCGTAAAATCGCTGACGTTTGGACTTCAGAAAAAGAAAAACTTGAATTTAGGATAGACCTTTACAATGAATTTAGCGCAAATTTCAAAACACTGCGCTCAACTTTAACGCCACTTAAGCTGTCTTCCACTTATCTGGCAAAAACTGCAGAGATTGCTAACATTGGCAGCTCTTTAGATCCTTCATCCGTCCTGAGCATAACGGCAACGGCCGACGCTGAAATTGCAAGATACGATATTGAAGTCGAGCAGCTTGCGCAAGCACACAGCGTGGCAAGCAAAAAAGTAGACGACCCTTCAGCTGCCCTTGGTTTGGAGGGAAATTTCACAATTAAAGTGGGAGCAAATGAGGCTGAGATCGAAGTAATCGAAAGCGATACTTTATCGTCATTAGCGGAGAAAATTAACTCCGCTACCACTGAGGAAGAATTACCTTTAGGCATTACTGCAAGGATCTTGGACAACAAGTTGATACTTACGAGCAACGATACTGGAGAAAGCAATGCCATCACAGTCGTTAATGACGATGACGACATTTTAAGTGCCCTTGAAATTTGGAGCGAAGGAAATTTTACTCACGAAATTAAAGCGGCACAAGACGCATTATTAAAAATAGACGGACTGGAAGTCCAAAGATCGAGCAATGAAATCAGCGACTTGGTTGAAGGCCTTACCTTTAAGTTAAATGGAGTTGGGCATGTGGTAACTGATATAGTGCTCGATGCCGAAAAGGCCGTAAATGCAATAAACGATTTCGTGGAAGCCTATAATGCTGCCATAGATTGGATCAATATCAGGGTATCGGAAAAACCTATAGAAGACCCAACGGAAGATTACCAAAAGAGAATAGGAATGCTCCGAGGAGATCCCCTGCTTTGGCAAACAAAATCCAGAATGCGCGCTCTTATCTCCGATCCCATAGCAACGGAAGGTGCCTTTAAAATGCTGTCTCAGATCGGAATAACCACCGAAGCGGCCGATTATGGGAAAAGCGGCAAGCTCGTATTTGATGCCGATAAATTCATGGATGCCATGATAGCAAATTCAGAGGACGTAGCTTCGCTTATGACGACTGTAACGGCAAAATTTGATAACTTTATCGGAAACATCGTTGACAATGTTCCCATTGTCGTAGGCTCTACGACAGCGACCAAAGGACGAGTCGCAAGCGAGATAAATCATTTAAACAATAGGATCACTACTATAGATAAACGCATCGCAGATTTCGAACAACGCTTAGCCATCAAAGAAAAGGGGTTGATAGAACAATACACGCAGATGGAGACCGTTCTAGCTCAACTGACGCAACAGGCGAACTGGCTAGCTGGAATCGTTACTCAACTTTCAGCAGTGAGCGGATAGCCTTAAACCTTGGCCCGGCCTTTGAATTTAAGCTAAAAGCCCGCTTTGTGTTATTT
>NZ_CALETC010000324.1:0-2268 GCF_937920065.1 Acetomicrobium mobile | reverse complement strand
TTTCGACAGGCCAGGCATCTCCCGAGGGGTTTTGGTACGACCAAAAAGAGAATGAATGGGTGTGCGTCCTTGAAGGACAGGGAGTTATCCAGTGGGAGGACGGTAGCACAAAAGTGCTCGATAGGGGAGAATGGGTCTTAATTCCCGCTCACGTCAAACACCGCGTATTTTCTACAAGCACCGCCCCGCCTTGCCTGTGGCTTGCCTTTTTCTGGAAATCTTGATATATGTGCCATTTTTGTTTTTATGCGTGTTTTAATTTTCCTTGCACGTTTTTAAATTTGTTGGTATCTTTAACAAACAATTTGTGGGTGTAGAACAATGGGGGATTGTAATGCAGAGAAACAAAGGCGCTGTCGATGAGGCTTTTGACAACATTATTAAGCTAGTGCTTTCTAGAAAACTCCTACCGGGAGATAGGATCTATGAGACCGACTTGGTAGATGTCTTTAAAATGAGTCGTACCCCAATAAGAGAAGCATTATCCAGATTGGCTTCGATGGGCTTTCTTGAGAAGTTGCCCAATAAGAAGGGGTATATCGTACCTTTTCTGGAACCCAAAGACATGAAAGAAGTTTACTATGTAAGGGTTTTATTGGAGGGCAAGGCTGCGCGACGTGCTGCTAAATATGCAAGCCCTGAAGATTCAAGTGAACTTATTGAGATTAATCAACAAGAAATGGAAATGTTTTTGGCTAACAAGAAAGACGAGTATGCGGCTTTGAATGAGAAGTTTCACATGACCATAGCCGCTATGGCTAAAAATAGATACCTTTATCGTTATATACAACAGGCTTTTTGGCGGTCCAACATTTACGTTTTCTTTTTTATGAGTTTTTATAATGAACAAATTAATATTGAAAAGCTACAAAATGTAGAAAATCCTAGACTGAGCTACATGGAACATAAAAGGATCGTAGAATCAATTCTTTCTAGGGATAGCCTTGCAGCCGAAAAAGCAATGCAGGAGCATCTTATTATAGCTTACAATTCAATGCTCAATCCTCATGGTCAACCTATTAAATCATTAGAAGAGTGCGATCTTGATTAAAAACACAAATTTAAGGAATTGCAAAGGACCTGAAATTTAGTTTACAATGCGTTAATATTCAAGCCCTTTGCGCTTTCTTTAGTTTGTAAATGTTATTGTGCCAAGCCTTCAAATGTTCCCTTACGAACGATATTACCCTTTTCCATCAATACAGCGCCTTTAGCAATGACGTATTGCAGAGAAAGATCTGAAATCGATATCAACAAAATATCTGCATCAGCTTTTATTGCTATTCGACCCTTTTTTGCGAGCTTAAGGCGTTCTGCCGCATTTTCGGTTACTAGAGAAATTACATCTTCCTTAGGTATGTTTGTATTGCATAAGATCCCTTTAATGGTAGAAAACAAAGAGCTGGGCTCGCCAATACCCATGCCAATGATTTCCTTTAAGCTGTTAAAAATGGGAATGCTGCCGTTCCCATCAGTACTCAAAGTAATGGATGAAAGGGGTATTTTTTTATTGTAAGCCATAGCAATGCAATCTACAGGCGAAATAGATCCGTCATTGCCTGTTATGCTGGTAGTAATATCAATGTAACCACCATCGGCACAATATTTAAGTGATTCAGTGAAAAGCTTTGAGTTTCTGTTTACATGCGTAGGAAGGATTTGAGCTTTTGGTATGTCCGTACCTGAAAGTGCCTCTCTAATAATAGAAAGGCCACTCTCTTCGTCTCCCATGTGAGCCATTACAAGCCCCATCTTGCCGGAAAGCATTCCCCCCACACGGCTGTCTGATATAAGATGTCTTAGTTCAGTGACAGTGGGATGAGAAGATCTGTGATCTGATATTGCAATTTTGGTGCCGATAATTTTGTCTATAAGCACGATGTCAGACATGATATCTCCTGTTATGCTAACAGGTGGATATCCATAGGACCCAGTGTATATATATGCAGTAATGCCTTCAGCATCCAAGCCCCTACACTTGGCAAGCAATTCCTTCAGAGAACGACAAACTCCATCGGTGCCCAATGGTGCGACTGCCGTGGTTATACCAGCCCTAATAAAGCTACTAAGCTGAAGCGGAGGAGTTCTAAACTGTGGGCCGTTTTCTCCTCCTGCCCCGTTGAAATGAATATGGCAATCTATGAAGCCAGGTACCACTAGCATCCCTTCTGCGTCGATTACTAAAGCGTTGGGGTCTAAAGTTATAACGGAATGTTTAGAGATCTCGTCATCAATAGCGAGAATTGAATTTTCACATACAAGTATATC
>NZ_CALETC010000323.1:0-4264 GCF_937920065.1 Acetomicrobium mobile | reverse complement strand
GTTCTACGGCCTCGATGATCTCTTCCATGCCCACCTTTAAATCTTCAAGACAGTTCCTTGAAAGCACCAAAACTTTCAACTTTAAGCCCTCCTCTTATCGATTTTTTAAATGATCTTTTGTTTAAGTTTTTTGGGAAAAGTAATCCAAAAAACCATTAACGGAAGAAAGCATATTTCCTTTTTCACGCTCCCTTATATCTTCCGGCAAAGCAGAAAAATCAGCTAAAAAGGGGTCTTTCTCGAGCAAATGGGTGATTACATCTTCCGCATCAATTGATGTGCCTTCCCGCATGGACATGTAGTCTCGAATCAAAGCATCCCAAAGCAAAAGTTGTTTTTCCTCTAAATCGAGGTACTTAATGACCTTATTAGTATAGCCAAAGTGAGCATAACACATGATATCTGCCTTTAAGCTTTTAAGTTTTTCAATGCTGAAAAGAGCACTGTCAAGGTAAAATTTTGGAGGCGTAGCCGGACGTAGTATAAAGGTGCCATCGTCAAAACCAGGATAAGCAAATCCTCTTTTATAATAAGTGCCTGCCGCCTCCCCAACGAAGAGCACATTGTGATCAGCTTCATAAAGGTATGAATAATGATGAGATGCGTGTCCTGGCGTTTCTATCTTCTTGATTACTTTCAAACTTGCCTCATCGGGCAGAAACGAGCCTTCCTCTACAGGAATCGGTCTCCAATAAGCTAGCGCAACATCTCCCAATACTTCCACGCTAGATTCCCACAGGCGATCTGGGTTTAAAAGGTGTCTTTTCCCCCTCGGATGAGCCACCACTTTGGCCGATTTAAACACTTTTAGTAATTGTCCCAATCCACCCGAGTGGTCCAGATGTACGTGAGTCAGCAAAATTAAATCCAGCCTTGAAACGCCAAGCCCTTCAATAGCTTGAACCAAAACGGGCACGGTTGAAGCCGGGCCTACATCGATCAGCAGGATCTTGTCCGATTTTTCATCTATTATCAACCAACTGCTCAAGAAGTGGTGAAAACCGGGAAGCTCCTTAATGGGCAAATCGATCAGGATGACTTTTAAATTTTGAGTCACTTCTAAAGTAAATGGGCTGAATGCAAATGCCTGATCAGCGATTCCAACTCACCCTTTCTTTTGGAAACTTCAGAGGTACTATAACAACCATCATAGCACCCGATATTTAATGCCTAAAGTAAGACATCTACTTTTTAGGTTTTCACACCACTGCGGGTTTTTCTATAAACTACTAAACTAGACTCTAAAACAAATTCTACTTCATACAGTATATTGCTAACAACCGGCCTCCGTTAGTTAGCAGGTTGCAGCTTGAGCCGCAAGAGCTTAAAAGAGAAGAGCGAAGGCACCAGTGGATGGAAGAAAAAGCGCAACCCCAAAACGCCCCTGATGCCCAACGCCCCATCCCTGCAAGCAAGGACAAATAGGCTAGCGACAAATTAGCTACAAAATTAGTTAAAAAGGAATAAAGACCGAGTTTCGTAAAACCGAACCTCGGTCTTTATTTGCAAAAAGCCATGTCGAACCTCGGACAGGGATTGCCCCTCCCGCCACAGCGCCACCAGCCCTTTGCCATCAAGATAACGGGGATGCAGCGACCAGATTCTCATGGATGATTACCTATTAGACGGGCATGTAGATATGCATTTAAATTAGCGTGAGATATTGCCAAATTCATTGTCTTGTACCCATTTTATGGCATCCTCTATAGAGTTCTAGAGCATTGCTTATATATTTTCTTTCAATTTCATAAATCCCCTGCGAATGATATCAGCCATTAATTTTCTACGCTCATTTAAGAAAGTAGTATATTCCATTTCATACCATCTTTCGGGCAGCGCATGCAACGTATACATTTTTTGCAGTTCTTCGCCGGTAAATTTGGCCTCAATTTGAGGCACGTAATCCTTGGGTGCTTTATCAGATATGGCTATATTATCACTCCATTCCACCAAGGCGTAGTTAGCCGTCTGATTAATAAGATGTTTCACTGAAGTGCCAATTTTCTGCAAGTATCGCCGAGGAAACAGATGATGACGTTCCAGGGCTTTCTTTTTACTTTTAATGGTTGGATCCAACAATTCAGAGACCTTCATCTTAGAGTACAACACATTGGCATCAAGAAGGCAAAGCGCCGCATAAAAGGCAAATTGGCCAGTACTACGAGCGGCAGCTGTCTCTAATTCGTTAGGCAGGGTCACCTCCCAATAGTCTCTTGTAAAAATGGCATTTATTTGTTGATCCAGCACTTTCACAAACCCCTCAGCTGTATCGATCGCCCGTAAGAGCGCTAAATCCTGCTCCATACGGCTTTCTGGAGAGCCGGTGTAACGTCCCTTTAGAGCTACCATAAAAAACCAGCGAGCCATAACTTCTCTCAGGTAATAAGGGTCTACGCAATAATCCATCTTACCGATCAACCACATTGCATATGTATAGACTATTGCCATTTCGGAGGAGATGAGCTTACCGCTTTGATAACCGGCACGCTTTAGCACCTTAAAGAAATCGTGCCAATTTTGGAGATTCAAAACACAATCCTGAGCTTCTCTCAATATATCAAATTGTTTTTCTCTCTGCCCTACAGAAAACTGCCGAGTTTGCAAATCCTTCTTCTATGGGGTTAAAGGCAATACGAATACGAGCATGACGAAAATCTTTACTTACAATAGGAACTGCCTTAGTTACTGTGTATAATGAAGCCAATCGTTGTTGGCCGTCTACTATTAACAAACGAGGGGCTTTTTGCTTTTGGCCAGTTCCTATGACTTTATGCTCACCGGGGAAGCCATTCTCCCAAAATAAAAAATAACCTATCGGATAACCACAATACATTGAGTCAAATAAGTCCCGCACTTTGCTGCTTGGCCAAACAAACAGTCTTTGGATATCAGGTAGTCCAATCTCCCCTATATCGATATCCTCCACAAGCTTTTTAAGGGTATAATCAACTTTCTTAAAAACAACATCCGGCATATTGACACATCCTTTATTCTATTAATTTTGCTAGTTAGCCTTGCCTATTACCAAAAAATCTTGACCAATTCCAACTGAGAAAGCATCGAGGCGCTCTGAGGCCTTGACCAATTGACCAGCTGACACTGGGTTTATCAAAAAGGGAAATAAACTTGGCGAGTTAAGTATAGTATCCAACATCAACGGGCCCCCTTGGTGGACATGCAAAAAAGCCTCGACCAGCCAAGCAATAACCCTTATGTCATTAATGGCAAATGAAAGTCCGGGGACATAAATCCCCCTATTTGCAGTTCTCCTAAGCAGACCCCAATCGGCAAGGCTAAGAAATATCTTTTGTACAGCCAGGGATACCGCACCTCGTTCTCCATATTGCTCGCTAATGCGACGTTGCACTTGACCGACTGACGTTGTACCTTGAAGTCTCAGCTGCCTTCCTATATGCATTGCCACAGCACTCCAAAAAGGATATGCTGCCATGGTCATACCCCAATGAATTATTACATGCTCTTCACGTGGGATATGCGATAAAATTTCCAGGCCATCGTCTCTAAGACAAATCAGATCGATGGGAGGACGAACCCATACTTTCCTTAAAATAGCAATTGTTTTTTCCATACTGCCACCTTTAACGTTTTTGCCACCATAGAGCTTATTGTCTAGAAACCTTTGTAGGGCATCATAAATGGATGACTCGTCGTTTCCGGCAAGGACTAAATTAGCTGTTCTTTCCAGCCACTCTAGGCGTATCAGCCTACTAAAACCAATTTGCGAAAATCTTTTTTGTGACGTTAGCTGGCCGTTATGTGGCACAAACTCACCCCCCCCCCATGAAAGGATCCGCTCGTTTTATGCTCGTTCAACCTCGATAAATGGGGCTATAACTTCCTCGATGCTAATGCCGCCATGACTTACAATCACATCGTCCTTGCGAAAAAGGCTGCCCAACTTGGTGCAATTAAAGCATAATAATCTTCTGGGAGGCCGATAGACGGCCATTCCAGTGAATCGGGAAATGACATTTTGCACTTTGTTCTTAAACTTGGATCGGAATATATACGAACACGCTCTCCCCGCAATTCTGCGGTTACCCCTTCATTAGGACAACCAATTCCCTTGGCCTCGATGTTCACATGATCTGATGTAATATATACTCTAAAATCACTATCTATTAAAATGCTCAAAAGGTCTCTCATGAATCCCTGCTTTGTCCATAGGGTATACGTATTTTTTATGACTTTTGTCGAAGCAATAGGTCCTCTTGAAAGATATATCCCCAAAGATGGTATAAAC
>NZ_CALETC010000322.1:0-4916 GCF_937920065.1 Acetomicrobium mobile | reverse complement strand
GGTTCCTTTAAAGGACGTGAGGGGAGAGGCAAATTTTTAAGGAGGAGCTGTTAGCCGCGTTTTGGGTAGTTGGGAGGGATTGTGCCTCCATGGGTTCCTTTAAGCAGCTTTATCTTCTCAAATGCTGCAAAATCCAGGCGTACCATGGTCTTAATTTTTATTAGTGGGTAACTTGCCCATTATAAGCATCCAATCCTTGTTGAGGTTTCTTATCTCGTAGAATGTGTCACATTGGTCTAACATCGAGGTGATTTTGGCGCCAATACTGCAGCATATCTTTTATGGTAACAGCAAGGTCATATTTGGGCCTCCAGCCCGTGGCGGACACGAGCTTCGAGGAATCTCCAAGTATTATAGGTTCGTCTTTAAGCCGTAGCAGCGTTGTGTCTGTACGTAAGTCAAAGGAGATGCTTGATTCCTTTTTTATGATATCAATTATTTCACATACTGCGTACGCTTTTTGGGCGCTGATGTTATAAGCTTCACCGGGTGTGCCTTTTTGGGCAAGCAATATAAGGGCAGAAATCAAGTCCCTTACGTCAAGTATGGCCCTGCGGCTTTCCCTGTTTCCTACTTGCAGTATCGGCGGGGTGTAACCCTTTTCTATCCGGACAGCTCTCAAGGTTAAGTCCGCGCATACATCGCCCGTCTTTCTTGGACCGGTGGTGTTGAATATCCTGGCCCTTATGCCTTTGATGCCATATGTGGCCCAATATTGATAGGTAAGAAGATCTTGGGCGGCTTTACTTACCCCATACGGATGCAGTGGAAGCAAGGCATGGCTTTCCGATATGGGAACTTCTCGTTCATTTACGTAACCGTAAGCGGCGCTGGAACACGCTACGATCACTATCGGGTCGTAAGGTTCCTTGGCCCTTATGAGCTTTATCGCCTCAAATAGATTTGCCGTGCCTATCACGTTGGTCTCAAGGGTTTCCTGTGGCTTTTCCCACGAGATGGCTGGGAAGCTTTGGGCTGCTAAATGATATATGAACTGCGGTTTGTATCGTTCGACTAGAGTGTATAAATTCTCAAAATAACGCACGTCCGTCTCCACGAACGTAGCTTTTCCCTCGATTTCTTTCATGTCGATCGTAGGTTTGTAATAAGAAGCTATAACATTACCTTTCCCTGCGAGGCAAAAGAGCCTGTCTATGAGATGGCTCCCTATCATTCCACCAGCTCCTGTGACTAAGATCATGGACATCGCACCTCCCAAGTATGTAAGCCTATCTCCGTGAACGAATAATTGACTATTTGGATACCTTCTTCTTGAAGCGCTTTGGTTACGGCGTATCTCTTGTCAGGTTTCGTAAAAAAGAACATGAACCCGCCGCCACCTGCTCCCGAGATTTTACCTCCCAAAGCGCCGGCTGATTTGGCTTTTTCGTATATGACGTCGATCTTTGGAGTCGTTATGCCTGCAGTGAAGTGCTTTTTGGACTCCCATGCCTCACCGAGGAGAAGCCCAAAATCGTCGAGATTGTCGGTAAGTAGCGCGGCCTTCATCGCTATGGCAAGCTCCTTGGCCTTGTGAAGTGACGTTAACGTTTCCTCGTTGCCAGAAGCCATGTTTTTTATCTGAGAGCCTAAGATCTTTGACGAATCGTGAGAACCGCCTACGTAGGCCAAAACTAATCTGTGGTTGAGCTCGCAAACTACATCATTTCGCAACCTCAACGGGTTTACTATCGTCTTCGTGCTGTTAAATTCTATGAAGTTAAAGCCGCCAAAGGCAGCAGCATATTGATCCTGCTTGCCGCCTTTGATGCCCAGCTCTTTTCTTTCTATGTAATAAGCGAGCTCGGCCACTTCGTAGGGGGTCATGGGAAGGTTGAGCCAATGTCTAAATGCCCCAACGACGGCGACGCAGACAGCAGAAGATGATCCCAAACCTGAACCGGGAGGAGCATCGTTATGAATTCTAAGCTTAAAGCCGTGATGTACATCATAAGTTTTCCTCATGTAGTTGACCACGCCTTTTATTAGGTCGAGATGGCCATCATAGGCCAAAAATTGATCCACATCGTATTTCAGGGCTGCGTCGTAATCTATGCTTTCTATCTCTATGGTCTTGTCGCTAAACGGAAAGAGGCTCACGGTAGCATAACGGTCAATGGTGGCGTTCATGACAACGCCTCCGTATTCCTCGCAGTAAGGGGATACGTCAGTTCCGCCGCCGCCAAAGCTTATCCTCAAAGGCACCCTTGATCTTATCAACATGCTTCCTAACCTCACTTTAAAGCGGCTTTAAACTTACTGTTTGCCATCTGTGCTATGGCATAGTAATAATTTCTAACGGGAATACCGTTTTTTCTTACAACCAGTTCTTTTGGACCTTCTACGTTCCAACCATCTTTTGTCAATTCGTCTAAACATAGACTTTTAGAATTTTGACCAACCAACAGGAGCACGTCGCTATAGGCGCGTAGACCTTTGTCTTTCGGAAACCAGTATTTGAACATAAGACTTTCGTGCCCAAAGAAGTTAGGACCAGCAGTGTATTTTACGCCTTCGTGGCAATCATGGCCTTTGCCGGCTAGCTTCGTTCTGTAGAAAGAAAGTTCGCTTGCAATCGTGTTTTTGTCCATGCCCAACACCAGGGGTTCGTGTCCCGTATTCGTTTCAAGCTCGTCTTCTATGACCTCGACCTGCCTGGCCAGATCGCTCCATCCAAGCAAGGGCACATCATGCGGATAACCCACGAAGGGCAGGCCTAAAACAAAATAGTGCAGTGCTGTGCCAAAGATAAGATAGACGACTACAACCGTAGGAATCCAAGCTTTTCGTAGAAAATAGACAATTCGTGACGTTATATCGTTTTCAGTCGTCTGATATGCCATTAGAGGGATGAGACAAAGCCAAGCTGGCCCTGTCCAATTCAACTTGACTTCTCGAAACAAACTAAAAGCCAAAAAGAAGCACACCGGTAAAAGTGCCATTGCCATGCAAAACCGAGATCTTCGGTCGCCTTTTACCCCTAAAAAAGTTCCTAAGATGGCAACTAAACCGACGGGTGAAAGGAGGGCCGCTACATGACCTAGAAATTGGGGCAGGCAAAACTCAAAAGAATCGTTTAACCTGCCAGGCCCCTGATAGGCGAAAGATGCCCATCCGTGTTTGGCGTTCCAGATGATGACCGGCGAAAAGATCAAAAGAGCAAGGATAGCAACTAAGTATGGTTCCTTTTTCTTTAACCATTGGCGGGACATTGGGTCTATGGCCATGAACAATAAACTTGCCGGCGCTAAAAGTGTGATGGTGTATTTGGAAAGCAAACCTAGCCCGGCACAGATGCCAACGCCCCACCAGGATGAACGTTGTTTGCCAAAAAATACATTGGCCAGAAAATAAAGCGTACCCGCCCAGCAGGCAGCAAGTGGAGCGTCAGGGGTCATTAGCATGCCTATCCCGAAGAAAAAGGGAAGTCCGGCTACAAACAAAATAGAGGTGAAGGCGGCCCCCCTACCGTAAAGGTTTCGCGTAAGGGCAAAGACGAACGCTCCCATAACTGCCCAGGAAAGCAGTGCTCCTATCCTTACGGCAAATTCGGTGTTGCCTAAGATGGACGTGAAAAAGGCTATGATCCAGGCCACCGTGGGAGGGTGGTCCAGATAGCCTATATCTAGGTGCTGAGCGTAATTCCAATAGTATGCTTCCTCATAAATTAGCTCCATCACTCCCATATAAAACAGGCGCAACGCGATGGCATAAATGAGAAATATGACAGAGACAGCCCGCCAACGAAACTCCTTGCACTTAGGCTTCAAGGGAAATACGAAAAAGGCATTCCCTACGTAATTTGAGACGGCGGCAGCAAAGATCCCTCCTATTACGGCTAAAGTCGGTGGCCAACCCAGCAGTTGGTTTAAAGTAGCAAGCACTCCTCCTCGCAGAAAAAGTGACATCAAAGCCAAAAGCAGGAAACGCCCGAAACTAGAGGGAGAGATCCGGTATGTCTTCCCCTGAGCAAAGGACCATCTGGCGTTGCAGGTGAAGTTGAATATTGTAGAGGCAAAAAAGCTCATCACGTGTGATTGCCCTATGGGAAATTTCAAGCCGGTAAGTATAGAAAATACAAGCAGGTCCAAAACCATGGCAAGAAGGCCCACGATCACGAAGCGGATGCCGCTTTTTGCCGACATGTTGCCTCCGGCCAAGGCAGCCAGCCGACACAGGTAAGACCAGCCCATCTTGATGAGATTGATCTTCGAATGCCCGCTCGCCCTGTCTTTGAAAATGATGGGGATCTCGACGACCCTCAAGGAAGAGCCTCCTGCTATGAGCGACTCCATGCACACCTTAAAACAAGCTTTTTCAGGGTCGAGTGAACGAAGCAATTGGGGACGCACGGCAAAGAAACCGGACATGGGGTCACGTACATCTACGAAGATCCTCGCTATGGCTGTGGCGATAAAGGACGCCAAACGTCTGTAAAAGGGCCATCCTGGTGTGGATCCTCCTTTTACGTAACGGCTTGCTATGGCTATATCGCATGTACCTTCCATTAAAGGCTTGGCCAGGTCGGGGATGACCTCGGGCGGATGGCTCAAATCGGCGTCCATGACCACCAAGATGTCGCCGGTGGCCGCACGGGCTCCCGCTATTACGGATTTGGCCACGCCTCTGTCGCCATCGCGGGCAATGAGTCGTACGGGGTATTTTTCTTGCCATTTAAGGACGTGTTCGCGCGTGCCGTCGGTGGAACCGTCGTCTACTATCAATACTTCAAGGTCGTATGAAATCTCATCCATCAGCGCGACAATGCGGGAAAGAAGATCATCAATATTTCCTGCTTCGTTTATGGTGGGAACGATTATTGAGACCTTGGACAATTCTTATCCCTCCAAGTATTTATTCCAAAAGGTACAAAGCTGATTTTAGCCACCCGACGATGAAGTTTTCGTGAAGATTGC
>NZ_CALETC010000321.1:0-2880 GCF_937920065.1 Acetomicrobium mobile | reverse complement strand
ACAAGGTAAACTCAATGCATCCGCGTTTAACCTCTCCGCAACCGGGCATGACAAAATGACCCCATCTTTATGGGCTTTACTCAGATGTATAGGTTGCCATAAAGGACGGGACTGGATGTTATTATCGGCAAGCAATCGAAGCAGCTGACGATTGTCAATGCCATATTTTTCCTTGTTGATTAATATAGTATACATCCAATAAGTACTAAAGGCCCCTTCAGCTTCGCGCATCGGAGTTATGCCGGGGACATCTTTAAGGGCTTTCGAATAAGTTTCTGCAATTGTACGCTTAGCAGTAATGTATTCGTCTAAGTTTTCCATTTGCGCAACTCCCATGGCAGCTTGAATATTGGTTAATCTGTAGTTGTAACCTATCTCATTATGAATATATTCTATAGGATCGTCTTTTGCCTGTGTGGTAAGATATCTCGCTCTTTTAGCCCACGCTTCGTTGTTTGTAACGATCATACCGCCCCCTCCGGTGGTTATGATTTTGTTGCCGTTAAAGCTAAAACAGGCAATGTCACCTAAACTTCCGACCATACGGCCTTTGTATCTTGCCCCCAGGCTTTCAGTAGCATCTTCTACAAGAGCTAAATCATAATTTCGGGCAATCTCTAGAATGGGATCCATATCACAGGGATGTCCTAGTATGTGCACCGGGAGTATGGCTTTCACCCTACGGCCCGTCATTTTATCATGAAGCTCTTCACCATGCCAGTTACATTTGTTATTCAGAAAATCTACAACTTTTTGCGGGTCCATTTGCCAATAATCAGGTTCTGCATCTATAAAAACAGGCCAGGCGCCAATGTAGCGTATAGCATTAACGGGCGCAACGAAAGTAAGCGTAGAAACCAGTACCTCGTCATCAGGTTGAACACCAGCAACCAAAAGCGCTGTATGGAGCGCCGCCGTCCCGTTGACAACGGCAATTGCATATTCAGTCCCTACGTAATCAGCGATTCTCCGCTCAAAGCAATCCACAAACGGTCCGGCTGACGACACCCAATTAGTATCCAAGCACTCCTTGACATATTTCCATTCATTACCTTGAATACAAGGAACACATAGTGGAATGCCCTCGCCCTGCGTTGGCACACCAGGCTCAAATTGCATAGACACCTGAGCGATACCTCCTCAAATGCTGTCTTACCCATTCGATTGTACGTATAAGTCCTTCTTCCAAGCTTACCTCGGGCTCCCAGCCTAATAAATGTTGAGCTAAAGTATTATCTGCTATGAGTCGTTCCACTTCGCTATTTGCCGGTCTTATTCGGGACATATCGCTTTCGATGTCAACAGGCTTTCCAATAAGGCGGGTTATCAACTCGGCTAGGTTGCCAATGCTAATTTCACGTCCTGAACCTATGTTTATTGTCCGACCTACGGCACCAGGAGCGGAGGCAGCCAGTATAAATCCACGTACTGTATCCGAAACATAAGTAAGATCGCGAGTCGGATAGAGATTGCCAAGTCTGACCATATCAGAGGTAAGACACTGCGTTATTATTGTCGGAATAACCGCACGGGCTGATTGTCTGGGTCCAAAGGTGTTAAACGGCCGCACAGTAACAATCGGCAACCCAAAAGACAGGTAAAAAGCTTCAGCCATTTTATCAGCTCCGATTTTGGTCGCCGAATACGGAGACTGCCCTTGCAGGGGATGTTTCTCATCAATGGGAACATAGCGGGCTGTGCCATAAGTCTCGCTCGTTGAGGTATGAACTACCCGTTTTACGTTAAACTCGCGTGCGGCTTGCAAAACATTTAAAGTTCCCTCTATATTTGTTCGCACATACGAAAGAGGTGCACAATATGAATAAGGAATCCCGATTAAAGCAGCCAAATGAAAGACAATTTCAATATCCTTCATGGCCTGACGGATATTGTCACGATCACATATATCACCGCTAACCACCTCAATGGAGTCACAAACTGAAGATTCATCAAGCCAACCCCATGTTCCCAGCGCATTATAATGAACAAAGGCTCGAACTGTAGCACCTGCTTCAACTAACCTCTCGACAACATGGCTCCCTATAAAACCCCCGGCGCCAGTTACCAAAACTTTTTTATTTTTCCAGGTCACTTTCAAAATCTTCCTTTCTCGGCATCTTCTTGAGCCTTGTAATAATCAACATGCTGACCTATATCAAGCCAATATTCAACTATAGGGAAACTGACAACAGCACGTCTTGCTTTAATTAAACACTCAATCAGGTTGGTCATATCAAAGTGCTCATTTTTTGGTATGTAATCATACACTGACGGTTCGAGCAAATAAATACCGGCGTTTACAAAAAAACTAAAAGAAGGTTTCTCAAGTATTTCCCTAATAAATACACCATCACTTTCAACTACACCATAGGGAACCTTAAGGTCATACTTACTGACAGCGACGGTCAAATCGGCTTTATGCTCCTGGTGGTAGGCCACCATAGCACGGTAATTCACTTGGGATATGACATCTCCGTTGATTACAAGCAAAGGGCCCTCGACCCCCTCTATTAAACCAAGAGCCCCGGCCGTGCCTAATGGTTGGTTCTCATTTATGTAATTTAATTTTACACCAAATCTGCTTCCGTCGCCAAAATAATTTATTATCTTTTCTGCTTTATAATATGTTGAGATATTAATTCGATTAATCCCAGAACCTCGCAACTGCTCAATTATACGCTCCATAAGAGGTTTGCCGCCCACGGGGAGCATCGGTTTGGGAGTATCTTCAGTAAGAGGAAGCAGTCGTTTTCCCAAACCGCCGGCCATTATAACCGCCTGCATCGAAACGACCTGGTCGGGCAACAGATCATCGAGCGTCACCAAATCAGCTACACAACCATTTGTGATGATGAAGAAGATCCATTATACCAAGACGGG
>NZ_CALETC010000320.1:0-4012 GCF_937920065.1 Acetomicrobium mobile | reverse complement strand
AAGAAGCTTTTTGTTTTTCTCTGCTCCTTAAAGCTCCCCTAGTATCTTTAACAAACCTGATAATGTGTTAAGCTCTTTAGGAGGAAGCACGGTCTTGTTTTGTTCTAATATGCTGCCTGATAGGTTTGTCACGTGGCCATATCGTTCGTGCCACCCAGTTATGGGCACGACAATGTCAGTATTTATATCACCGTGAGCTTTTGAGGTTAAAAGTGCGCATTTTATAACCCCATTAACTGATCTAATTAACTCTATTGTCGATTGATCGGGTTCTATGGCGAGGAGTTGGGTTGTCTTACCTTCCTTTATCATGCTCATGTTGTCAATTGCAGGAGTTAAGAGATCGCCTAATATACGCAGGGCACCTTCAGTGTTGGCTCCGCGGTAAAGTGGCAAATAAAGACACTCGTCAAGCTTGATGCATAGATTAATCAGCGCCAGGGATGAGGTTGTGCTGGAAGCTACTTTGGGTCCCACGAGCGTGATTGGACGTTTAGCCGCAGCAAGGGTATTTTTGGCCAAAACAATATTTTCTTCATTAATTCCGGTGAACTTGGAAGCGCTTTGAATCAAGCCGGTCCCCGAAAGAGCATCAAATAACGGCGCAAGTTCCACAGCATTGGTCTTTAATAATATTGTAGAGCCCTTATCGAGCAACCCCGGGGTGCTGCCCGAATATATGACCTTTAGATCACCTTCCCTGACCATTTTACGCAACATGGAAGAGATGAGGGGAAGGTCTTCATCTAGATTGTCATCAATCACAAAGGCTACATCAGCCTCATAAAGTTGCCCAAGGGTGCCTCTTTTTAAGCCCTTGTCGTTGGCTTGTGCTAAGAAAGTCCTAAAATCGTCAACTTCTTTTACTGATACTAGGGCGTTAGGCGCAATTAGATCCAACGTGTCTTTTATTGCTTCGTATTCTTCGTTGCTCAAGCTATTGCCTACAAATATTGACGTTCTTTCCTTGGAGCGCAAGAACCCGGATAGTTTTTTCAAGCGATCCATCGAGTCGTTTGCTATCTCCAATCTATTGGTGTTTAAATGAAAAGTTCGTCCTTTGAAACAACATAGTCCATGAGTTGGAGAAGTGGGTGATCCCGAATCGGTAGTGACTCGTACGACATTATGGCGGGTTTTATCTGAATTTACATAGATTTCACACCCAAGTGAGCATTCACCACACGTCGTCTGAGTTTTAATTGGCACTTCGCTGTGTGGCCATCGCTCTTTGCGTTTTTCCGTTAGAGCTCCAACAGGACACAGATCTACGCAAACTCCGCATCCGGTGCATTCCGATTCATCCAAGGGTTTTAGGTATGCACCTTGAATAGTGGTGAAATAACCTCTGTTTACATAGTCGATGGCGTATAATCCAACAATTTCGTCACATGTCCTAACGCATCTTCCGCAGAGTATGCATTTATTCATATCTCTGTCGTAATATTTTAACTTTTCTTCGAAACGCTCTAGCTTCTCTCCGCTAAACTGATTAGGAGATGCCTCGTGCTGGACGGAGTAGGCGCGCAGTTTACATTCAAAAATATCGGGACATCCACATTCCATGCAGCGTTTGCTGTCTTTTTTGACTTGTTCCTCGGTTAAGCCCTTGTTGAATTCCTTGAAGGGAGAAGCTAGCCTTTCACTCGCAGGAAGTACGTAAGGGACTTCTCTTGGTTGTCTTTCCTCGTCTTCAAAATCCTCTGGGCCCAAGTCATCTCTTACTACATCGCACTCATAGGGGCGTTTGGGATATCCTTGTGTTATGTAGTGATGTATGGATTCGGCAGCGAAATGACCTTCTCCGATTGCCGCTATTGCTATATCCGGCCCGGTTCTTAAATCTCCGCATGCAAAGACTTTTTCAAGGGGAGTGGCATAATTTTCATCTGTCAAAATCCAACGCCCATTGTGTATTGTTGATGGGAGCATATGAAGCACGGGAGATTGTCCTATAGCGGCAATTACAGTGTCGGCTTCTATAGTGAAGGTTTCCCCCGTTGGGATGGGTCTTCTTCGTCCTGAAGCATCAGGCTCACCTAGAACCATCTTTTCGCAAACCAACTGCTGAACTCGGTCATGCCCCTTTATTTCCTTAGGCGCAGCAAGATAGATGAAGTTTATCCCTTCTTCCATGGCCTCTTCGATCTCTTCATCCTCGGCGGGCATTTCCTGCCTTGTGCGCCTGTACACCACTGTGACAGTTTCTGCTCCAAGCCTTTTAGCGCATCGACAAGCGTCCATCGCTGTGTTCCCGCCGCCTATTACGATCACTTTCTTCCCGATTTCAACCGGGAGGTGATTATTTACGTCGTATAGGAATTCTATCCCTGCTAGAACCCCATTTAAATTTTCTCCAGGCACTCCTAAGGGAGTGCTTTGCCAACAACCAAAGGCAAGCAAAAGGGCATCATGTTTTATGCGAAGTTGCTCCAAGGTTATATCCTTTCCAAGGGCCGTATTTGTTTTAGTTTTTATGCCCCATGATAGCAGCCATTCTATTTCTTTTTTTAGGATATGACGAGGCAGCCTGTACTCCGGGATGCCAAAACGCAGCATACCGCCTAATTCAGATTCTTTCTCGAATATGGTGACTTCATAACCTTTCTTTCTCAGAAAAAATGCGGCCGAGAGCCCTGCTGGCCCTCCTCCAACGATGGCAACGCTGTGACCGTTTTCCTGAATTTCATCGACGTGGCCAACCATATCCTTTTCTAAGCCCCAGTCGCTTATAAAGCGCTTTATTTCCCTTATGGAAACCGGCTCCTCATCGACGAAATTTCGCCTGCACTCTTCTTGACATGGGGCGGGACAAATCCTTCCAATGGAGGCAGGCAAAGTGATGTTTTCGTGCAAAAGGTCTAAGGCCTCTTTATATAAACCAACAGCAGCCAAATTTACGTAGCCCTGAACATCTCCCCTTGCGGGACAAGCTAACGTACAAGGCGGCCTGCAATCTCCCACATGATTAGATAACAACAACTCGAGAGTGGCCTTTCTGGCATCCTTTACCCTTTCCGAGTCAGTATATATCTCCATGCCATGGAAAATCTTGTTGGAACAAGCTCGAAGCAGAGTTTTGGCACCTTTAACCTCAACCATGCAAAGCGAACATCCACCATGAATTGACAGGCGTGGGTCATAGCAAAGATGTGGAATTTCTACGCCACACTCGGTACA
The DNA here is from genome assembly GCF_937920065.1 of Acetomicrobium mobile. Classification (NCBI taxonomy): domain Bacteria; kingdom Thermotogati; phylum Synergistota; class Synergistia; order Synergistales; family Acetomicrobiaceae; genus Acetomicrobium; species Acetomicrobium mobile. The sequence continues at coordinate 832 of NZ_CALETC010000320.1, read as the reverse complement.
CAAATCTAAAATTGTTTGTCCCGAAAAGCCATATACCTCTCGACCATCTAGCAATACTCTAATATTTCGTTCCAAACTTCAAGACCTCCTCAATTAATTATTGCAATAAAACAGAACTATTCTGGCACGTCTTGTGTAAATAAGATATTTTTCGGTTCTTATCCCCAATAAACTAGAGATGGACAAGACATCGTTGATGCGTTCCAATATCTCTAGCATCCTTAACGAGAGATTAGTGGCAGGGACTAACTTTAGTCTTTTCGGTAATTTTCCAGCACTTGTATAGCTTTATCCGGAGTTAGCCGACCGTAAACTTTGTCTTCAACCATCATCACTGGTGCCAAACCACAACACCCGAGGCATGCAACAGGTTGTAGCGTAAAAAGGCCGTCATCCGTTGTATCGCCTTCTGAAATGCCCAAATGTCTAACTACCTCTTGAGCGATGAGAAGAGATCCTTGAACGTGGCATGCCGTACCCCTGCAAAGCTTGATGGTGTATTTTCCGGGAGGGTTAAACCGAAACATAGCGTAGAAGGTGGCCACTCCATAGAGACTTGCCTCTGAAATATCAAGTTCTCTGGCTACTTTGCTCATGGCTTCCTGAGGCAAGTAACCAAAGGTATCTTGAATTTTGGATAAAAGCGATATAGTGATGCCTTTTTTTCCTCTGAAGCTTTCAATGATGTTTTGCAGCACTTGTTCGTTGCCTTGTTCTACAGTAAGCACGGGCATTCCTCCTGTTTAAAATATTGGTCTCGGAAAAGATAGATTCTGGGATAGTATAATACTACCGAATTTTATTTAAAAGACGTGGACTCTTTTTGATAGAA
>NZ_CALETC010000319.1:0-1322 GCF_937920065.1 Acetomicrobium mobile | reverse complement strand
CTGTCCTGGATCCCGAAACAGCTCGCGCCTGCATACTAGCTGGAGCCGAGTACATCGTGGCTCCTAACCTCAATGAAGATCTCATAAAGCTTTGCAACCGCTATTCTGTGCCCTGCATGCCCGGCGTGGGAAGCGTCACGGAAATGTTAAGAGCCATGGAGCTTGGGGTAGACGTCGTAAAACTGTTCCCGGGAGAAGTGCTGGGGCCAGATTTTATAAAGGCTGTATTGGGACCAATCCCCAACGCCAAAATTATGCCGACCGGCGGCGTAAGCATCGACAATTTAGAAAAATGGTTTAGCGCTGGTGCTTTTGCGGTTGGCATGGGATCAGGCATTACCAAGCCTTTTGGGGTCGAAGGCGATTATGAAGCCGTAAAGCGAGTGGCAAAGGAAGTTGTGGAAAAAATAGCCGAGATCAGAAAGAAAAAAAATAAATCTTAAGGAGGGCAGCACATATCATGAAAAAAATAGTCACCTTCGGCGAGATAATGCTTCGCCTATCACCTCCAGATCATGAAGTTTTACTGCAAAGTCCCGTTTTAGAAGCTACCTTTGGCGGAGCAGAGGCAAACGTTGCAGTATCCTTAGCTAACTACGGCGAATGCACGAGCTTTGTAACGGCATTGCCGAATAACCCCATTGGACGGGCCGCCGTCATGAATTTGCGCTCCTTCGGTGTCGACACGTCTCACATAATATTCAAGGGCGAAAGGATAGGCATATATTACGCACAAAAGGGATCCTGCTTTAGACCGTCGCAAGTCATCTACGATCGCGCCCATTCCGCATTTTCCGAAATCAAGAGCGAAGACCTGAATTGGGATGTTATATTCAAAGATACCGACTGGTTTCACGTTACGGGCATCACTCCAGCCGTCTCAGAAGGCGCAGCCCAAGCCACATTGGATGCCGTAAAAAAGGCAAAGGAAATGGGCATAACGGTTTCATGCGATCTAAACTACAGGAAAAAACTATGGAAATGGGGCAAACAGGCACCCGAAGTCATGAGGGAGTTGTCTAAGTACCTTGACGTCATGATAGCTAACGAGGAGGACTGTCAACTGGCCCTTGGGCTCGATGCCCATATCGATGTCACAAAAGGTGCTCTGGATCCAGAGGCCTACAAGGGGATAATAAATACGGTCTTCGAGCTATACCCCCAACTCAGCTACATGGCTACGACGTTGCGCGAAAGCGTAAGTGCTGACCATAACAACTGGTCTGCGATCCTTGCGACGAAAAATTCCTTCCTGGTGAGCCGCAAATACCAAATCACGGACATCGTAGATAGAGTTGGAGGCGGTGACTCCTTTGGCGCTG
>NZ_CALETC010000318.1:0-6964 GCF_937920065.1 Acetomicrobium mobile | reverse complement strand
AATCCGGATTATAAATTGGTACACTTAAAAGCACTGCCTGATGGTGATGAATATTGCGAATTTGCCATTAGGCTTACTACCGAACAGGAAAAAAAGGACTTCTTCGATGAAGATAAAGATTGGAGATACATAGATAGATGAATGATAAGCAATTAAGAAGGAATTGAATGTTGCATACGAAAGGACCTCTTTTGCAAAAAGAGAAGAGGGCAAAAAAATTGTTGGAACTGCAGCCGCATTTAAGTGTATTGCTGCAGGTGTCTACAATAAAAGGAACAAGGCGCCTTTACTCTATGCCCTGTGCTTCAAGGAGTTTTCGGTAAGTTCCTCCTGGAAAGATGTTTTCTATACTTTTAGTTGCAGTCTTGGCCCATATAAGGTTTTGTGTCCAGCTTGTCCACTACTATACATGTTCTTTCTCTTTAGATTCTTGTCAAGGATATTTTGAGGATCGCAAGACATAGATACCATTTTACTTTAATTTTAAATGAAGTGGTTCTACGGCTTGACAATGTAAGTTTACTGCAATAATGTGTGGATGAATTTTTGAGGCATTAGACGATTCCAAAGCTGGGAAGGTTGACGTAAATGAAGACTGAAGGATCTTGGAAAGAAGAGCTTGCTGAGTATTGGACAATGCCTGTCGAAGCACTGGCAAATGTATTAGGTGCCAATATAGCGAGAGGACTGTCTGAATCCGAGGCCCTTGAACGTCTGAAATTGGTTGGCCTTAACCGGCTGGATGCTAAAAAACGTTTTTCGGCCTTTTCCATTTTTCTTTCTCAGTTTAAAAGCCCAATTATCATAATCCTCCTCTTTGCAACCGTTGTTTCCGCCGTGGTGCAGAGTTTTGCGGATTCTGCGATAATATTGACCATCGTCTTCCTTAGCGCAGTTTTGGGTTTTTTCGAGGAATATAGTGCTAATAACGCCGTTGAAAAGTTGCAAAGAAGGGTTTCCGTGCAATGTAAAGTGATACGGGAAGGACGGGAACAATTCATCCCTATGGAAGAAATCGTTCCAGGAGATGTCGTTCTCCTTTCTGTGGGCAGCCTTATTCCTGGAGATGGCATAGTCATTGAATCAAACGGCCTTTTTGTCAACCAGGCTATAATAACGGGTGAAGACTTCCCTGCAGAGAAAAAACCGGAAACGACTAATGCCCAGAGCAGCCTTTCCGAACGCAAGAACACGGTGTTCATGGGAACGAGCGTTGCAAACGGCAGTGGTAAGATGTTAGTCATTGCGACAGGGCGGGACACTATTCTTGGGCAAATTGCACATCGGCTCAGGATTCGCCCTTTGACCACGGAGTTTGAACGCGGTATTCAGCGTTTAGGGTATTTCCTCTCGGAAATAATGCTCATTTTAGTCCTCGGAATTTTTATCCTAAACGTGGTTTTCAAGAGATCTGTTTTGGATTCGCTCCTTTTTTCGGTCGCATTGGCCGTAGGACTCACACCTCAACTTCTACCCGCGATAATTGTCACGAACTTGTCCAAGGGTTCAAAGCTCATGGGTAAGGCGGGGGTTGTCGTACGTCGCCTTGCGGCCATAGAGAATTTCGGAAGCATGAATGTCCTTTGTATGGATAAGACGGGGACAATTACCAAGGGGACTGTGGAGTTAGAAGGTGCCTACGACGCTGACGGAAAACCTTCTGATTTGGTTTTCAAGGAAGCCTATACCAATGCGAAGTTGCAGGCTGGCTTTGTCAATCCCCTGGATGAGGCCATTGCCTCAGCACGACAGCTAGATATAAGTGATTTTCAGAAGATCGGCGAGGTTCCATATGATTTTGAGCGCAAGCGCCTCACGATAGCTGTTCAGGAAAACTCTGCTACTACAAAAACTTCATATATAATCACGAAAGGTGCACTCGAAAATGTCCTCGAAATCTCATCTTCCATTCATAAAGACGGAAAAATTCTTCCCCTTGATCAGGCTAAGCTTGATGGCATTCTTGCCTTGTATCGCACCTGGAGCGAGCAAGGCTTCCGAGTTATCGGAGTGGCACGAAAAGATTTGGCCCCCGATATCACATGTTCGAAGGAATGCGAAAAAGATATGATCTTCATCGGTTTTCTGCGTTTTTTTGATCCGCCAAAGGAGGGCATAGAAGACGTCTTATTGGAACTTAAAGAATTAGGTGTAAACCTCAAGATCATTACTGGGGACAACAGATTCGTCGCTGCCCATGTCGCCTCTTCCGTTGGTTTAAAGGTGACGAAGATCTTGAGCGGAAAAGATTTGGATGCCTTGAGCGATGAAGCTCTTCTTCGGATGGCTGAAGCGGCTGAAATATTTGCTGAGGTAGATCCTCGCCAAAAACAGCGTATTGTCATTACCCTGAAAAGAATGGGCAACGTAGTGGGTTTTATGGGCGATGGTGTAAATGATGCCCTTGCACTTCACAGCGCAGATGTTGGGATCTCTGTGGACAGTGCGGCCGATGTCGCCAAGGATGCTGCCGATTTCGTCCTCCTTGAGAAAGACCTTAAGGTGCTCAAAGATGGGGTAATCCAGGGAAGACATATTTTTGCCAACACGCTGAAATACGTCTTCATGGCTACCAGTGCAAACTTTGGCAACATGTTCAGTATGGCTGTAGCGTCCATTTTTCTCCCCTTCCTTCCCCTATTGCCCAAACAAATTTTGCTTATCAATTTGCTGACCGACCTTCCGGAGATGACCATCGCTTATGACCGGGTAGACCAAACATATATCAAAGCTCCTCACCGTTGGGATATAGGTTTCATTCGTCGCTTCATGGTTACCTTTGGCCCGTTGAGCTCGATCTTCGATTTTGCTACATTTGGCTTGCTCCTTTTAACTAAAGCTAATCAGGTTTTATTTCGAACAGGTTGGTTCGTGGAGTCTGTACTTTCTGCCGCGACAGTGATATTTGCCCTTCGTACTCGTTTACCCTTCTATCGTAATTCCCCGGCAAAATCTCTACTGTTGGTCTCTATTTGCGTTATGGTTTTTGTCCTTTGGCTCCCCTATTCATCTGTGGGGCCAATTATGGGTTTTGGCCCTCTTCCGCTTTATCTCATTGTGGCCATTTGCGTTATAGTGATGGCTTATTTCTCTTCCGCTGAGCTTATGAAACGTATTTTCTATAGCCATAGGAAGGATTGAGTAGAGAGATAGAAGTTTCCCTTTGGTTTTAAGTGAGGTAACCCGTCTTGACGAATAAAAATATGTTGCGTATAATGCGATTGCAACGCCGAGGTGGTGGAATAGGTAGACACGCACGTTTGAGGGGCGTGTGGGGTTTCCCGTGGGGGTTCAAATCCCCCCCTCGGCACCATGAATTGAAAATAAAGCAACAAAGAGGAGCTTGAGCAAGCTCCTCTTTGTATTGTAGATTACTTATAATTGCATATTGATGGAATGTTTGATAAGACATCCCTGTCATTACTCTCCTTTACTCCTACCTTTTTACTCATCAGAATGAGGCAAGTCACCGGGTCAAGCATTTTCTCTGTCTTAAAAACTCTCGTGGCCTCCACCGAGTTTATAGCATGTGATACTATATTATCAGTCATGATCGACGGAGTTTTTGAGTGAGCAGAGGGGGGGAGGTTTATGTGTCGCTTAATGTGGGTTTAGATCGTCTTTTTAAGCCACGAAACATCGCAATAGTTGGCGCCTCGTCTAACCTGGATAGCATATCGGGCAGGCCTTTAAAGTTGTTAATGCGATATAAATACAAAGGTGGCATTTTCCCGGTCAATCCTAAATATGATTCCCTTCACGGTTTTACTTGTTACCCCGACGTACGTTCGCTCCCAGTGTCTCCTGACGTGGTGATTGTAGGAGTAAGGGCAAGTTTGGTCCCTGGAATTTTAGAGCAATGTGCTGAAAAGAAGGTTCCCTTTGCGGTTATATTCTCCTCAGGATTTGCAGAAGCGGATGATCCCTACTTGCAGGAGAGGATCGTTTCAATAGCTAAAGAAGGAGGCATACGCCTAGTAGGACCGAATTGTCAAGGCCTTGTTAACTTCGTGGATGGAATCCCTTTAAGTTTTTCCGCTTCCCTCGATGACGAACCGTTAGAACCGGGAAATATTGCCTACATTTCTCAAAGCGGTGCCTTCGGGTTTGCATCTTTTGCCTTGAGTGTAGACAGCGGCGTTAAATTTCGATATGTTGTGACGACAGGAAATCAAGTAGATCTTGATGCGGTAGATTTTGGGCAGTATATCATCCAAGATGAAGAAGTAAAGCTACTCATACTTTACTTAGAGGGCTTGCAGGACGGACCCAGGTTTCTCGAGCTCGTCAAAAGGGCTCGTGAGAAAGAAATTCCTGTGGCAGTTTTAAAAGTAGGTAAAAGCGATGTTGCAAAGGAAGCGGCAAAAAGTCATACCGCTGCTTTGACTGGAGATAAGGTCGTTTGGGATGCTGTATTTAAACAGTACGGCGTGATTGGCATTTCGGATGTAGAAGACATCATAGATCTCGGACATGTCTTTTCATCTCCCAAAAGGGCTAAGGGTAAAAACGTCGCCATTCTGACCACTTCAGGTGGAGCGGGCATAATCATGACAGATTTGCTTGACGAATATGGCTTGAAAGTTCCCATTTTGAAGCCTGAAACACAAGAAAAGATAAAACCCTATATTCCTTCCTTCGGTTCGTCTTTAAACCCCGTAGATATGACTGCCCAAGTCATCAACGATCCTAAGGGGTTTCCTGGTTGCTTGGATGCCGTACTGGAATGTTCGGATATAGACATGGTGACGGTCATAATATCTATGATAACCGGGGAGTCGGGAAGGCAGATGACGAAAGACCTCATAGCGGCAAATGATCGCACTTATAAGCCTATAAACTGTAGTTGGTTGATCGACCGAAAACATGGAGAGGAGTTCTTGCAGCAACTTAAGGCAGCTGGTGTTCCCCTATTTCAGAGCCTTAGAAGAAGTGCCTTTGCTTTGAGCGCCCTTGGAAAGTGGAATGAAATATTATCCAAATCTACGGTGGAAATTACCGTAAAAGGTGAGCCTTACCTGCCGAAACTTCCATTGATGATGACTGAATATGATGCTAAAAGGCTTTTGGAGCATTGGGGGGTTCCCGTTACTCGAGAACGGTTATGCCTCTCGTTGGAAGAAGTATTGTCAGCCTCTGAGGAGATAGGGTATCCTGTCGTTTTGAAGGTAATGTCCCCAGATATCTTGCATAAGACGGAAGCAGGCGTCATAGCTTTGGGGCTGAGCAGTGAAGAGCAAATACGAAATGCGTACGGCAGAATATTGGAAAATGCCAATAAATATCGTCCCGACGCGCGAATACAGGGAGTTTTAGTTCAGGAAATGGTAGATGATGGATTAGAGTGTATGGTTGGGATCAAAAGAGATCCGATATTTGGTCCCATAGTAGTCGTTGGGCTTGGAGGAATATATGTCGAGGTGTTAGGGGATGTGTCCCTGCGCCATGCACCTATTGATGAAACAACGGCTTATGAAATGATCAGAGAACTAAAGGGATTCCCGCTTCTTGCGGGGGCCAGGGGCAGGAAGAAAAAGGATATTGATGCCTTAGCCAGGGTGGTCAGCTTGGTGTCAAAAATTGCGTGTATCGAGTCTGATCTTCTTGAGCTGGATGCAAATCCCATCTTTGTGTTGGACGAAAATAAAGGAGTGATCGTTGCCGATGCCCTGGTGTTACGCAAAGCGAAGGAGTGATAGCCAATGGTAGTATTGTTAGTGATTTTGGCTTATCTTCTGGGTTCAGCGCCAATGGGTTATTTGGTCGTCAAAATTGTAAGGGGCGAGGACATCAGAAATTATGGATCCGGCAACATTGGTGCGACAAACGTAGGAAGGGTCATGGGAAAAAGGTGGGCCATTGTGGTCGGGATCTTCGATATCGTAAAGGGAGGATTGGCCCTATTGATCGCTAAAATGCTCGGGGTAACTTCTCCTCAAGTTTTGTCCATCATGGGCGTGGTGGCGGTATTGGGACACAACTTTCCAGTATGGTTAAAGTTCAAAGGAGGAAAGGGAGTGGCCACTACCTTTGGAGTTATATTCATGTTTCATCCTCTTGCTTCGATCATTGGGGGAATATTGTGGTATTGCATAATGAAGATAGGTCGCTACGTTTCTTTAGCATCAATGGTTTCCCTAGTTTCCACGCCTTTATGGCTAGTGCTTCTTGGTTCAAACAGGGCTTATATTATGGCATCGTCTTTCTTGGCGATTCTTACCATAATAAGGCACCACGCCAACATAAAAAGACTTCTTACTGGGACCGAGCACAAAGTTGGTGAGCGCGTCGCTTAAAGTCGTCTTAATTCGAAATTAAAAGTTGAATCCGATAGGACCCTTGGGAATGTGAAGGACAAGTCTTTTTAAAGCAAGGAAATTTTTAAATGCTCGTATTTTAAGTATTAGTGTCATTGTTAAAGGGGGTTTTTGTGCTTGCCAATTCTTTACGTTCTTTTGATTGCCTTGTCCCTATCTATGGATGCTTTTTCGGTATGCTTGAGCGTTGGGGCTTGTCGAGGAGGTAATTATTTTGCATCTGCCCTAAGGATGGGCAGTGTTTTTGGTTTTTTTCAGTTCGCCATGCCTATTTTGGGCTATTTTTCGGGATGTTGCGTGTTGCGCAAGTTTTCGCCCTATGATCAATGGATGGCCGCCTTAATCCTCATATTTGTTGGCGTAAAAATGATCATTGACTCCCGAAAGGATCGAAAGTGCAATGCGAAAGATCCCACTAGCGGGATTACTTTATTAATGCTCGCAATAGCCACTTCGATAGATGCCTTGTCCGTTGGTATTGGAATGGCCGTTACGAATGTCTCTATAATTTTTTTATCTTCAGTAGCGGGTATTATTACCTCAGGCATGTGTTTATTAGGCGTATATTTTGGCCGAATTTTGGGGTTTCTTTTAGGACCATCTGCCTGTATGTTGGGCGGGTTGGTCATATGTGCCATAGGTTTGAA
>NZ_CALETC010000317.1:0-2011 GCF_937920065.1 Acetomicrobium mobile | reverse complement strand
CGGCGCATAAATATAGATTAATATAGATGAAAGGAGATTTCATGAGAAAAAACGTTGCAGACTATATTTTGAAGGTCGAAGGAGGGTTCGTAGACAACCCGAAAGACCCCGGCGGCAGGACAAAGTTTGGCATCACTGCCGCCACCCTCGCCTCGGCACGAGCGAGGTTAAAAGACGCCGGGCTTCCCGAAGACGTAAAGGACCTCACAAAAGAGCAGGCGCTGGCGATATATGAAAAATTTTACTGGAAACCTGCAGGGTGCGACCACATCCCCCGCCCCGTCGATTTAGCCGTATTCGACGGGTGCGTCAACTGCGGGTTGAGGCAGGGCGTAAAGTTCCTGCAGGAGGCGCTTAACATGCTGGGCGAAGATTTGGCCGTCGACGGAATCTTTGGGCAAAAGACCATGCAGGCTGCCTGGAATCATGCTCTGCCCAAGACCAAAATCTTGTCCGCCCTGCTTTGGCGACGCACGAAATACTACAACGACATCGTCGCCCGAAACCCCGACCGGCGTGCCTTCCTTCACGGCTGGCTCAACCGCCTCGCCCGGCTTTGGAGCTGCGCCGTAGGATGATATATATAATGAAGAAATTTATTTAGCCGCACCCGTGATCTTGGGGGTCTACCATTATAAAATCACTAAATAAGTGGTAGACCCCGCAATCAAACGACCCCGCAATCGAAGGGATCAGCCTTTCTGTTCCTCCAACTTATTGAGAAAGGCCATTACATACGAAAGAAATTTGCCGAAATCGTCCAATTCATAGTGGATTGTGCGGTAAACTAGCTTGCTATCAACTTCCCAATATACATGGACGAGGATGTTGCGCATTGCGCACATACGAGCCAGTTTGTCGGCAAAATCTTTAGGGATGACGTTTAGCGAGGCAAGTGTTTTGAAGATATCTGCATAGGTCTTTGGCGCCTTAAAATTGCCCTTAAACTGATGCAACGAAAGCAAACGATTGCCTATGTTTATACACGTCTCGATTGCGATTTGCAAGTAACGTTCCGTCGCTGCCTGCAAAGTTTCATCTTTTAGATATTCTTCTATAGGCTTTTGTCGAATCCTTTCAAGGCGACTTATGTATTCCTGTAACAATTCAATTTGGTTCATTAATTTAATATCCATTGAAGGCTCCTCCGAAGCACCTATGAGTCTCTTGTAATACTCCCGCAGAATCGGATAAAAGTCTAGGTAAGCGCCCAAAACCTTAGCCTGGAAATCGACCAAGGCTTGAGGATCGTAAAGGACCAGGATGACTTTATCTTCTATTGCGCTAAATTGCAGGGTTAACGGTGCAACACTTAGATTTACTAAGTCAAAGTCATCCGTGTGCATCAGCCGAGAGAGATCGAGGTAAAGATTTGAATGAATCTTAAACATTTCCCATTCGCTTAAACCTTCACGGTACAAAACTGCCAGGTCGATATCGCTCAAAGGCGTGACCTCATCTCGACTCGCAGAGCCGAACAAAAGCAGGGCTGCAACCTCTTTCCTGTAGGGCATTAGCGCATCCGGGGCCCTTTGAAGCTGTTTTAATATGAAATCAAAATCAAGCGGCCTTTCGCTCAAGCGCATTTGTTTAACTCCTTTTTAAATTATGATAACCGAGCAACCTTCGTGCTGGAGAGATGTGATTTAGCAGACCAATATTTTAAATATTTCGTCTTTGGAGATAGCGTCAAGCACGGCTTCGGCTGCTGCGTCAAGCTTAGCTTCGTCGGTGACGGAGCGGATCATCTTTTCGTCAGAAGACGACAAACCGAATTTGCGGCGCAGTTGTTTTATAAGCAGATCTTGTTTGCCCTTGATTATACCTTTAATCTCGCCCCTTTTTTCGCCTTCTATTTTGCCACTTTCTTCCCCTTGTTTTATCAATTTTTCTGCCAATGACGGCATGATTTCTTCACCCCCGAGTTCTTTTGCTATCCGTTGCATGGTGCCTTGATCTACGTCGAGAGTGTAAGACCGGCAGTAGATTCGACGAAGCCCTATTGTGTTCG
>NZ_CALETC010000316.1:0-24044 GCF_937920065.1 Acetomicrobium mobile | reverse complement strand
TGTTTTACGCGGACGGAAGAAACGAGTTTGGAAAGCCGGGAAGCAATCCGCGGTCAAACGCCTCCTGGATCTCCTATTCTCCAAACCAGATAACCCTGCCCGCAGGCGGCAGGGCAGAAGTGACTTACCAGATATCCGTGCCGAACGATAAAGATATGCGCGGGACCTACTGGAGCGTCATCATGGTGGAGGAAGTGCCAAAGGGCACCCTTGAAGTGCCGAGCGCCAAAAAGGGGGAAGTTGCCGTCGGCATACGGATCGTATCTCGATACGCCGTCCAGGTGGTCACGCACATTGGCGACACGGGAACGAGGGCGCTGGAATTTGCCGATAAAAAGCTCGAGGTGAAAGACGGCAAAACATATTTGGTCTTGGACGTTAAAAACACGGGCGAACGGTGGCTAGTACCGGAAGTCTACGTGGACTTATTCGGCCAAAGCGGACAGCTTGGCCGATATCCAGGAGGCAAGCTTCGGATCTTCCCGGGATGTTCCGTGCGCTACCGTGTCGACCTCGGGGCGCTTAAACCGGGCAAATACAACGCCCTGGTCATCGCCGACTGCGGCGAGTACAACGTCTTTGGCGCAAGATATACGCTTGAGGTGGGCGATATGGCAGAACCGCTAAACCCGTAAAGTTAAACCCGAAGGCGGTAAAGTTAGGGGTGAGAAGATGGATTTCAAGCGGAAAGATTGCCGCATGTTTTTATTATTTTTTTTGGTCTTAAATCTTCTGCTGCTTTCTGCCGTATGCGCCCTTGCCCAGGGCAAAGGCTACGGCGTCGAGGTGCGCCCCATGGTGCCGCCTCTCGTTGAGGCAAACCCAGGTGAAATAGTGAGTTTAAGCTTCGTCGTGGAAAACATGACGGGCAAAGAAGAGACCTTTGAAGAGTCCCTCGCCCTGCCCGAAGGGTGGCTCGTGATAACCCCTCCAGATGTGTTCACCTTGAGAGAAGGCGAAGAAACAATGAGGGTCTTGGCTTTTCAAGTTTCAGCCACGGCGGATGCGAGGGAATACCCGATCACCTATTCCGTGCGGTCCAAGCGAGATTACGCCATCAGGGACGAAACCACGGTGCGCCTGTCCGTTTTTGCGGTAAGCGATATTAAATTTTTTCTGGAAAGCGCACCTGATACGGTGATGAGCGGTGAAAGTTACGAAATAAGGGCAAGGCTTGCAAACGGGGGAAACGCTACCCTTGCGGTCGTCGTATCGGCAAGAAGCACGAGCAAATACCCTATAACTTTTCTGTCGGAGGAAGAGCTGACCTTAAGTCCCGGCGAAAGCGCTCCCGTAGCCCTTTTGGTTCAAACTCCTTCGAAATTAGCAAAAAGCGCGAGGCACATCGTCATATTAGAGGCCTCAAGCAAGGAAGACCCTTCTGTAAGGACGTCCCTTTCCGTAGCGACGGAGGTCCTGTCGCAAAAGGCTGAGATCGATTTGTACCACCGCATTCCCACAACACTCACATTGCGCGCCATGGGAGAAAGGAACGGAGACGACTCAGACGGCTTCGATGTGGAATTTAAGGGCAAGGGAACGCTCGAAGAAGGAGGGCGCAAGCGCGTTGAGTTCCTCTTTCGCGGTCCCGACACGCAGGACAAGGGGCTTTACGGCGAAAGGGACGAATATTATATGAATTACTTTGACCCCAATCTCGATTTAAGGCTTGGTGACCAAAGCTACGGGTTGTCTCGTTTAACTTCTTATTCAAGATACGGCAGGGGGGTTGAAGCCAAATACCACCCTGAAGAAAGGTCATTTGGCTTTGGCAGCTACTACCTGGAAAACCGCTTCACCTTGCCCGACTGGGAAGAAAAGGGGGTCTACGTGGGAGGCGCGCTTTCGCCCAGCGCCAAATTGAAGTTAAATTATTTGAGGAAAGAGCGGGACAGCTACAAAAACACACCCAGGATCAAAGACGATGTTTACAGCATCGAAGGAGAGTTTAACCCAGTCGGGGATATGAGGCTTGGCCTTGAATACGCCGAAGGAGAACGAAAAAAGGGCGGTCGAAAATATGAGGACGAAGCCTACAGGGCCGAACTTTCTGGCAGTTTGGGGGAGACTCGCTATTACTTCAGCAAGACCCATGCGGAGCCCGATTTTTACGGCTACTACAACGACAGCGACTACATGTCCAGTTCCTTTAACTTTCCCCTCTCGAGCCGCATGCGTGGATATGTCTCCTACAGCGGCTATGAGACGAACCTCGACAAGAGGCTCGACAAGGGCGATACTTCAACTAAAGAGACGTTGTTTCAAACCGGGATCAACTACAACTTGTCCCAGGGTTGGTACGCCCGTTTTGCCTACGATAATTTTAGCAGGAAAGACCGGATTTATCTCTCAAAATACGACATAAAGGAAGAAGCCTACCGACTCAGCGTAGGAAGGAGCGCGGGAAACTTCAACTACCGGGTTGAGGCCCGTTACGCCGATCAGTACGACAGGATACGAGGAATCAGCGCCTCTCCGTGGAACTACAGCTTTTATGCCTCTTACATGCCGTCAGATGAGCTTTTTTTGACGTTTTACGGCGGCTTTGGAGATAACGCCGCGATAAGAGGCAGCAGGCTGCTTTCGGATCAGGATAACTTGGGGTTTTCCTTTCGCTGGCTGGCGACGGAACAGCTGACCTTAAGCGGCTGGTACACGAAGTATAACTTTGACTCCAAACGGCCCGAAAGCGATCAATATAGTTTTGAGCTGAAATACATGATGCCTGACGAAAGTTACTGGACCTTTAAAATCCGCCGCTACGACTGGGAGTACAGCGAGTACGTTGAAACTGACTACCTCATTTCCTATTCCATACCCATCGGCATTCCTGTGGGTAAAAAGAAGTCCCTGGGCATGCTGATAGGAAGGGTTTGGACAGCTCAAGAGGAAGGCAAAGCTCCCCTTACTAACGCCGTTGTGACCTTAAACGGCAGCAAGGTTGCCACGGATGCCTCTGGGCGGTTTACCTTTGCAGCCCCTCCGGGAGAGTACCTTTTGGACGTGAGCCGGGCTTCTATAGGCCTGGGAAATACGGCCGCCGAAAAGCTTCCCATGAAGGTGAGCGTGGAAGCAGGCGAGACTGCGAATGTTGAATTGACCATCGTGGAGGCGGCGGTTTTAAGCGGACAGGTGGTCCTGGACGTGGACGAATCCGCATACGGCCCCAATTACAACGAGCTTGTAGTGGTCGGAGAGCCGAACAACAACGCGACAAACGGCTCGGCTGAGGTACCGAAGGTGTTTAGGGGAATTTTGGTCGAGTTGTCCCGCGACGACGAGGTTATAAGGACAATGTCGGACGACGAAGGAAAGTTTACGTTCATGGAACTGCGCCCGGGCACATGGAAGTTTAAGGTCTACGACTACAACATACCGGCCTACCACTACATCCAAAACCCCGAAATGGACATAACGCTTCTTCCGGGCGAGAAAAAAGACATCACGGTAAAGGTCGTGCCCAAGAAGCGGGAGATCAAGATACTGGAAGAAGGGGTTATAAGCAGCAAATGATGGGGGCGTAGTTTCCAAAAAAAATGGGGTGAGCGAGGGGCCTCGAACCCCCAACCCCTGGAGCCACAGTCCAGTGCTCTCACCTGTTGAGCGTAAACCCTTGCTATAACTGGCTTTTCCCTTTCCTAAGTGTGTTTATGGACACTGGACTCGCACTTATAAACGAGTCTGCAAGTGTCTTTTTTCTCCCCCGCTTCCAGCTGTTTTTTAAACTCCAACACCGTTAAGGTTCAAAACGCATTCTTTTTGCGTCGGTAATAAGCCCTCTTTGAACCCCTTTTGCCCTCGCCACAATCGGGGCAAAAGTTTAACCTGCCCTTTGCGGGTTTCTTTAAAGCTCGAACATAAACCTTCCCGCATCCGTCGCAAACGTAAATCCCCCGCATGCCCGTCATCGCCTGTGCCAGCTGCAGCCAGGCTGTACGTAAAAATCCCAAATCAGAGACAATCTGAAGTTTCAAATCTTGCGGGTCAATTGAAAAACCTACTTCGCTTAACCTGCTTTCAACAAAGCTGCAAAGAAACATTTTTTTAATAAACTTTTTTTCTTCAGCCGATGCGGTGCCAGCAAATTTAAGCTTGCCCACAAAGCCCAAAGTGGCCCAGTCGGTTGGGTCTTCCTCTTTTTTGAGCTTAAGGCAGGTATAAATTGACAGGGCAGCCTTGGCACGCTTGGCCTCCATCACAAAAGTTGAAACATCTTCGGCAGGCACCCAGCTGCACCAGGAAAAACCCAAAGTAGCGTCGCCGTGTAAAGGGCCAACGGGCTGGATTAAAGAAACTATTTCAACGCCCATAACGCCCGCTAATTCGGCTTTATGGGTGCTGTGCGAGACACAGGCCCACAAAGGCCCCCATTTTTTGACGAACTTTAAAACCTTGTTGGGTGTGGCATTGGCCAACGCTACAAAGTCATCTAAAAGCTTGTCGGTGCTTTCCTTATATGCCCAGCCAAGTTTCTTTAACTCCTCAAAGTTGAGTTGCTGGATTGAAACCGTTGAGGGCCAATTTTTGGGCACTGGGTAAAAAATATAAGGTTTTCCCTCCACAAACTCGAGCTTGGCATCGGGAGGTACCCAAATGCCTCCTCTTGCCCCCACGGGGCTTGCGAGTCGTCCCTCGTCGTCCGTAAGCTCTGCTTGGTCAAAGTCCGCAGGGTTTGTCGTCAAAATCACCTTCTTTTTGGAACTAATTTGGAATTGTGCGAATAGATTATACTTACTTTTAATTCTACTCTTATTTTGAAGGCTGTCAACAGCCAAAAAATAGGAGGTGAACATGATGCAAACAGAAATAGCAAAAGTAATGAGCTTTAAGGGCATTACAAACAAGTCGCTGGCCAGGTTTTTAGGAGTTTCGGATGTCGCAATATGCGAATGGAAGCGGGGAAGGGTTTGTGTCCCGCCAGGGCGAAGGAAGCAGCTTGCCGATGCTTTGGGCGTAGAAGTTGATGACATCTTAGACGGCAGAGGATTAGCCAAGCTTGCCGAGGAGGCAACTTTGAAATGAAGCACAAGGTCAAAATAAAATCACAAAACAAAACGGTCGGCATTGAAATCTTGAATGAAGGCGACAAGGTGGTTGCCGTTAGAAGGGCGTTGCCCAACCATATGCTTAAAAAACCCCCTGCATGGGCTTTCTCGGAAGAAGTAATTGAATTTCTGCAAGACCGTGGCGTAGAAGAAATAAATATTATTTGCAACAACATACTTTATGCCTGCAAGATGAGCGACTTTCTAAACCTGGCCGTTAAATTTTCAAGAGGATTTGGCCCACAAAGACATCTCCCCTTACGTTACTGGACGACAACAAAGCTTGAAACGTCGAGGCCAAAGGAAAAGCAATTAAATCTTTTTGCCTAGGGGCTTGGCCAACTTGGCCCGCCCCTTCCCTTTAAAAAGGAGGTGTAACTTTGAACAATACACCAAGAATTGGAGTTTTCCCCTGCAAGCTGTGGCGAGAGGCGTCCAAAGAACTTGACTTAGAGACACTTTGTATGTTGGCCTACCTTTGGACCTGTAGCCACAGAAAAATTGAAGGCCTGTTTGAACTGCCCTTAGGCTATATTGCAAGTGACTTAAACATTCCAATTGTCGTCGTTGAAGAAAAAATAAAGCTGCTGGAAGAAAAAGGTTTTGTTGCTTACGAAGACGAGGTTATTTTTATTAAAGGTTATATGAGCGTTCAAAACAAGCTGCAAGGTAAAGTGCCCGCCGACAACCATCAAGGGCATTATAAACAACCTGAAACAGCTTCAGCCTTCAAAGAAATTGTTGACGCTTTGGGCCAATGACGCAAGAAACATCCCTCAACTTTGGCAAGGACTGCAGGAAAACGGCCTAAAATTAGAAGAAGTCAGTCCAGGACTGGAATCTGAGTACATACTCAGTACATACTCAGTAAGTACCGAGTACGTTCCGAGTGGTAGTGGAAGTGGTATTGGAAGTGGTAATGGAAATGGAATTGGAATATATAAAGGGTCATCTTGCGATGACCGCCCGCCCGCTTCAAATCTTTTTAACATTCAACAACACAACGACAAATGCATAAATACGCTTTTAGAGCAAGGACTAATAAGCAAAGACCTTGCATTTAGAGCACAAAGGTTTATACCAACCACAACGGCAGCGTTGTCCAAAGAAAGGTGGCTTGAAGAAATAAACAAGCTTGCATACATTCCACCCGATGAATACAATCATTTTGACTGCGACGTCGAGCTTGACGAACTGGACCAGTTAATCGACCAATTCTTTGAGATTGACTTTGACAGCAACGACAAAAGTATTTGTTTGTTTAATGACGACAAAGTCAAGCAACACCTCGCTTATAGATTAGGCATAACCTAATATTTGCGTTTATGCAAACCTTTCAGAGGGGTTTATGTCAACAGAAACTCAAAGGAGGCCAAGCATGCGAAATCTGCAACGCAAGAAGTTGGAGGGCTTGTTTTACAACTACCCCCGAAATAAAAAGGCCTTGCAGTTTAAACAGCAAAAAATTGAGTCATTAACAAGCTCTGTACAATCTGGTTGGACAATCGACGTTTCACGCAAGAAGACCCATACTCAGCCTGACAGTTTCATGGTTAACAGGGTTAGCTTGATTAAAAAGGTAGAGGGGGAGTTTAAGGATTTGCAGGAACAGGTTGACTTGGTGGAGACGTTATTGTCTTTGTTGAACGAGGACTATAAGGAATTCGTAAAATTGAAATACTTTGAAAACAAAAGATGGGATGTTGTCGCTGATGAGCTGTGCATCGGCGTTCGCACCGCTTTTCGCTGGAGAGACCGCATTTTTGAAATTTGCGGTCCCTTTTTGACGCTCTGAGAGGCTCTTTATTCAATTTGCAAACATCGGGTAAGTTGGGTACCTGCAAAACAAGCTTGATGCCTTGTAGGGCCTCTGAATGGCCTTACAGTCGAAGGGGGAGCATAGATGAGCAAAGATGGCGAAAGAATAATCTGCCCTAAGTGCGGGTCGGATTTGGGGCCAATACAACCGTTAAGGCACAGCTTGGCTAAATGCCTTAAGTGCAAGCTGTGGGTGAACAATCAAAGCCAAGAGTCCTCACGGAGTATTCATGTAGCTTGCGGGTCCTTCTGAGCATTAAACTGATTGCGAAGCTGGCGACCCCCGAAATAAAGTTAGACACGACAAACAAAAACTCACTTTCTTGGGAGGTGTAAAGTGAAGTGAAAGAAAAGCCAGAATTTATAAAAGACATTCAAGAGCTAGAAACTCGCATGGTCAACGCCCAAGAACTTGCCAACTTGTTGGCCTGTACTACGCAATATGTTTATATGTTGGCCAAACAAGGCGTATTAATTAAAAAAGGCCCTTCGCAATTTCCATTAGCTGAAAACATACAAAAATACCTGCAATTCTTGGAAAGTAAAAAGGGGGGCGACAAGACGTCATATTGGGCAGAAAAATCTTTGCATGAACGGGCACGACGTCAAATTGGCGAACTGAAACTTGAGCAACTGGACGGCAAGCTTCACGACGCAAAGGCCGTGGAAGCGGTGATGAACGACATGATGGCCTTTTTTAGGAAAAGGACCTTGGCCATTGCGGACGAGACGTCTCCAAAACTCGTCGGCATAACAAACCCTGCGGAAATTTGTGACATCTTGACCGACGCCGTGAAGGGGGCCTTGTCGGACATGAGCAATTACGAGTTTAAAGGAAAGGTATAAGACATCCTTTTTGGAAAGTTAAGGGCCTCCTGGAGGCTCCTAAGAGGCCCTTTTTATTATGCTTCGTGATTTTCCATGTATTCTTGGAAATTTGCGGGTTCGTCGGCGTCTGGGAGCTGTACATAAAAGTTTCCATTGGCAACATATTGGCTTCTCTACTTCCTTTTCCTAACCCTCTTTTTTGGCTTAATTAAAGAATTTATTGGACTGCTTTTTTCAAGCTCGTTTTTTAAGTCGTCGCCGTCAAGTGCCAAATAATGCTTTGTCATATTCAAATCCGTATGCCCCATTGTCCTTTGCAAAGCAAAGACGTTACCGCCGTTTCGCAAATATATAATTGCGAAGCTGTGCCTTAGGTCGTAAGGCGTAATCCTAACACCGAGTTTTTTTGAATACTTTGCCATTATTCTGCTCCACGAGCGAGTTTGTAAACGTTCCCCGTCTTGCGAGCAAAAAACGGGGGCGTCATCCTTCCATGCGGGATGGCGTGTCAAAAGCAGCTTTTGCACGGCAACACAAATCACGGGCGAAAGCGGAAGAGTCCTGCTCGTCTTCGTTTTGGCCACCTCTTTGGGTATGACCACTTCCCTGCTCCTTAAGTTAAAGTCCTCAGGCAGCAGCTGCAGTGCCTCGCCTGGCCTGATGCCTGTGTCTAGCGAAAAAAGCATGAGCGTGTAATTTCTGAGCCCCGTAAAGGTGCTTTTGTCGGGAAGCTCTAAAAGCATTTCTAAGACGTCTTCTGGAATAGCCCTTGCTCTGCCTTCGACCTTTCTTTTGGGGAAGTCTATTGGGTTATACGTAACGGCACCTTGTGCGACCAGGTAGGAGAAGAAACTTTTGATGTAGCTCCTCCGCAAATTAAACGAGGCTGGCGACAGCTTTTGTGTAAAATACTCCTTGACCCTTTCGGTGATTGTTTCGGGATTTTCTAAAGACACGCCTTCAAAGAAACGTGGGATGTAATACCTGTAATCATTGAGCGTTCGAGGCCTCAGGCCCTCTAACTCCTTTTGGAGCAGAAACTCCTCAAAGTAATCTTCCCAGCTTTTTAGTTTACTAAACCTCAAGACTTTTCCCATTTGAATCCCCCTTTTCATGGACACTGGACTCCTACATTTTTGGGGGAGATTGTTTGAAAAAGCACAAAAGGGGGAAAGCTGAAAAAGCCTTGCTGTTACTGGTTTCCAAAAAAAATGGGGTGAGCGAGGGGCCTCGAACCCCCAACCCCTGGAGCCACAGTCCAGTGCTCTCACCTGTTGAGCTACGCTCACCATTTCTTTGCGTATTATATCATATTTTGGCGTGCCCGGGGAGACTCGAACTCCCGACCTTTGGATCCGGAGTCCAACGCTCTATCCGCTGAGCTACGGGCACTTTAGCTTTTAGCCAATATACTATAAACAATGAAGGAAAATTTCGCAAGTCCCTTATTTTTAGGAACTGCCTTTATCTACGAACCTTACAATGGTGACTCCATGACCTCCCTCGCCAGGTCCGCCCAGACGGAATTCTTCGATATATGGAAGTCTTTTGCAAAGTTCGTGTACCTCTTGGCGCAGTATCCCCTCTCCATGTCCGTGGACTATCGTAACTTCTTTGTAACCCGCCCTAAAGGCCTTGTCCAGGTATGTTTCCACCGTTGGTATCGCCTCATTAACCCTCATGCCTCTTATTATTAGGGTGCTGGGAACATTTTTAGGTTTTTCTACGCTAATTTTAACTGTGGGCTTCTCTTTTTGTTCGCTTGTCTCCTCGAGGACCCTTAACCTTCTGAGGGAAACTTCTAAGCGCATTGGCCCTGATTGGACCGTTGCCGTCTCGTCATCTATCCTCTCAATGATGCCAGTAGCATTGGTGCCCAAAATTACGACCTCATCGCCTACCTTTGGAAGCTTTCCTTCGAGGATCGAGGATTTTCTCTCGATGCGGGCCAATTCGCGTTGCTCCACATCGTCCAAAATTTTATCCGTCCTTTTTTTGTGTTTGGCGAACCTCTTATGAGCTTCTCTTAAACTGCTGGTTTTCCTTAATTCCTTAAGCAGTAATTTGGCAGATTCCTGCGCTTCTTTTATGATGTCCTTTGCTTTCTTTTCGGCTTCTGCCATGATGTGTTCGCGTTTCATTTCAATGGCCGCAAGTTGTCTTTCTAGCTCTTTCCTCATGGCATTTATTTTTGCTGTTTCTTTTGCCAGCTCCCTTTCTTTTTCTTCGAGCATGGATAGTTTGGTTTGCAGCTTTTCCATGAGTTCTTCCATGGAAGTATCGCGTGTCTTGAGCTCTCTTTCCGCAATTTCCAAGACGCTTTCGGGCATGCCCAGCCTTTTTGCGATTAGCAGGGCGTTACTTCTTCCGGGAACCCCTAAAAGCAGTTTGTACTTGGGCAAAAGGGTCTCAGGGTCGAAGTCTACGCTTGCCGTTTCTACGTTTGGCGTAGTTAGAGCGTAACGTTTTATGGGATTATGATGAGTTGTCGCCAATACAAGGGAGTTGTGCTTTAAAAAAGTCTCCAGTATGGCTATACCAAGCGCTGCGCCTTCATCGGGGTCTGTTCCGGCTCCGAGTTCGTCAATTAAAAATAAGGAGGCTTCGTCAGCTATTTCCAACATCTCGATGATTCGCTTCACATGGCCGCTAAAGGTGGATAAATTCTGTTCGATGCTCTGCTCGTCTCCTATATCGGCTTCAAGGTGCGAAAATTGACCGATTCTCGACCCTTCCTTGGCCGGAATCGGCAACCCGCACCAGGCCAGATACACGCAGAGGCCAACGGTCTTTAGCGCGACGGTTTTACCTCCCGTGTTAGGACCTGTTATCACCAGTGCCCTGAAGTTCCTTCCGCAGTGTACGTCTATGGGAACGGCTTGCGGTCCCAAAAGGGGATGGCGTGCGCAGGTCAGATAAAAACCGCCTTTTTGTTCTATCTCCGGTAAAATCCAATCATGGGATTGCAAAAAGTAGTAAATTCCCCACAGCAAATCAAATTGGCCAATTAAGTCTTGAGCCCTAAGTATGGCTTTTTCTCTGGCCAAAAGCATCTCTGTCAGTTTTTGCAATATCCTGCGTTCTTCCTGTCTTTCGTCTTCCCTTAGCATGGCGATTTTATTGTTTATCGCCACTAAAGCGTTGGGTTCCATGTAGACAGAGTTGCCAGAGCTGGAGTAATCCACAAATACCCCTGGAAAGGAGGGGGCACTTTCTTTTTTGACCAACACGACGTAGCGATCATTTCGCAAGGTAATAACCTGATCTTGAAGCTTAGAAGTCAAGGACTGGTCTGAGAGAATCTTTTGCCCGATCGCCCGGGCCTGCCTTTTGGCGGCTGCGAGATTGCCTCTTATCTCGGCCAGCTTGCTGGAGGCGCTGTCGTACAGCCTTCCGTCATCATCGAGGACGGACAAGGAAACTACCTCTTCGCCAAAATCGGCAAATTCCCGTGCCCTCTGCGCTACTCTTTCGTAACCTTCCCTTGCAAGGTCAAAGGAAAGCTCCTTTATTCTTACGGTAAGTCCGAGCAAATATCTGAAAGGCAAGAGCTCTTCGCCAAAGAGTATTCCCCGGGATTTTCCTTCATCTAAAAAATCGTTGACCAGCACCATGCGGTCATCCCAGGGGAAATCCCCTTTTATGTCAATGTAGCGCTCAAATTCTCTGTACAAAGCCTGTCCTTCTCTTAGCATCTCGATATTGGACAAAGGTTTTATGTTTTCTACGTACTTCCTGCCTATTTCAGAACGTACGTGTTTGCTATAAAATTTTAATATTTTATCAATATCAAGTAATTGTCTTGTCTGATTGCTTGATATCATCGCATATGTACCTTTGCTATTAAATTTGGAAGCATCAGATAGTTTATGACGCCGTTTTTTAGCAACCAGCCGCTAAGGTAATTCCAAACGTTACTTGCAAACATCATCGCTTTGCTTTGATCCATCCATGTCAGTATTCCATTTCCCAGATAGATAGCTGCTAACTCGAAGGCCAGGTAAAAGAGGATCAACATGATTGAGGCTTTGCAAAGCCCACAAAGAGAGCCAAGAATTTTGTCGATCATCGGGACGCGGCCAAAATAAACGATCTTTTTGACGAGCCTTCCAAGAAAAGAAGCAGTTAGGTTGACAACGATAAATATCAACGCAATGGCAATTATGTAGGCGACTATGTCGGGAAAGTTTAATCCAAACTTCAACATGCTCGCAAAGTTTGGAGAATATTTCCAAATTAACATGAAGCCGACGATTAAGCCAAGAAAGCCAAAAAGTTCGTTCAAGAAGCCACGTACAAATCCCTTAATGACAAAAAAGGCCGCCAAAAGAAGCGCTAAAAAGTCAGCAATAGTGGGCATGTCAAGCGTCATCGTTCATCACTCATCGCTTATCCTTACTTGCCCTTCCGCTTCTTTTAAGGCTTTCTGTAAGCGCTTTTCTAAAGAAGCCATATTATAAGCCAAATGCAATGACGTTAGCAACAACCTCTCCTCTCGGCTAATGCGATGAGGTGTATGTGAAAATGCCTCTTTGAGCATTTCAATGACCCTTTCGGTCGTTTTTTCGTCCAGGCTGGTTTTAACCGAGTACCGCCTGCCCCCTAACGTCACTTCAATGGTTCTTAGCGAACTCTTTCTTTCCTCGCTCATGGATATCACGCCTGCTTTTCGTCGTTATTGCGCTTGTTTTCTTCTGCAACTCCTAGGAAGGCTGACAATTTTTGGTGCAACTTGGATATTTTTTCTTCGTATTCCGATCTTTCTTTTTTAAGTCTCATTAATTCCCGCTCAATGGTTTCGATTTGACGTTGGTTGTCTTTTTTTAGTCTGATGATCTCCAGGTCCTTTTCTTGGAGTTGTCCTCTCATTATTTCGAGCTGTTTGGTAAGTTTTTCGTTTTCCTCCCTGATGTCAGAAAACTTCCCACACAAGTTGTCGATCAACTGTTCCATTTTTTCCAGTGCTTGCACGTCCTTCACCTTCCCTATCTTAGTTTTAACCCCTTGGACACTATTTGGGCACGAAGCTCGTTGTGAAGTTCATCGACTTCATCGTCACTTAGCGTCCTGTCCGGGTGTCTGTATGCGAGGGTAAAGGAAAGGCTTCTGTGCCCCTCAGGGATGTTTTTACCCTTGTAAATGTCAAACAACCTGACAGAGGACACCAAAGCTGGAGAAAGTTGCCGAATTAGCCTGCTTATCTCGTTGACTGTCATGTCTTCGGGAGCTATCAAGGAGATATCCCTGTAAACGGCGGGATATCGATGAACTTCTCCAAATTTCGGAGCTTGTGGCCTTAAAAAAGGATCGAAGGCTACTTCAAAGACGTAAAGCGATGCTGGAAGTTCTAAGCGTCTTTCGATTGATGGTTTTATTTTTGTTATGTAGCCTATTTTTTGTCCATCGAATATCACATCGGCGGTTTGTCCTTCGTTGCCAAAGGGTTCTTTTCCAGGAAGTATGTCAAAATGCAACCTGAATGCCTTAGCCAGGGCCACGAGGTCGCCTTTTATCGTGAAAAAGTCGTCTTTATCGACGACGCCGTAGGGAGATCTGTCATCTTTGCCCAAAAAAATTGCCCCGGCTATGTGTTTTTCCTCTCGCAAGTTTGTGCCCTCTTTTAAAAATACGTTGCCTATCTCAAAAATCCGTATGGGGAAACGCCAACCCTTTCTCAAGTTATCGCATATGGCGTAAGCCAATCCTGGCAGTAAAAAGGTTCTCATGACGGATTGCTCAACGCTCAAGGGGTTCGCCAGGGGAAAAGGCATTGCCCTCAAATCAGAAGGAGGAAGCATCAAGTCCTTGGTGAATTTTGGTGAGATGAAGCTATAATTTAATATCTCGACGTAGCCGCGGCCCATCAAGATTTCTCTCAATTTTCTCTCAGCGCGAGACTCCATGCCTATGGTAGCCGAATCGTGAATCTTACCCGGCAGGCGAGGAGGCAATTCGTCATAACCCTTCAATCTGGCTACTTCTTCTATTAAATCTTCCTCTATTTCCACGTCCATCCTAAAACTTGGAACTTTAAAAATGATGCGCTCTTCAGACGACGCGTGGACCTCAAATCCTAAAGGCAAAAGAATTTTCGGGGTTTCAGCCAGATCTTCGTCTCCCAGGTAGGTCTTTAATTTCTTGGAAGTCAAAGGCACCAATCTTTCGCCGGGATTGGCGTCTCCTTCCAAAATTACAGAAGTGTAAACTTTTCCGCATCCCCATTTATTCATTAAATCCAGGGCATATGATAAAGCTAGAGGCGCTTTAGCCCTATCTACTCCTCTTGCATAACGATATGCAGCTTCACTGTTTATCCCGAGACGCCTCGATGTCTTGCTGATGCGATGGGGCAAGAAGTGTGCCGATTCTATTAATATCCTTCTTGTGGTATCGTCTATTTCGCTGTTGGCGCCACCCATCACTCCGGCTAACCCTATTGGCAGTCCTCCGCTTGTTATTAAAAGGTCGTCAGAAGAAAGTTCGTGTTCCCTTCCGTCTAACGTAACTATCCTTTCGCCTTCGTAGGAAGATCTCACCGTTATTTCAGGCGCCGGCAACTTGTCGAAATCAAAGGCGTGCAAGGGTTGCCCCAAAAAGAGCATGACGTAATTTGTTACGTCAACGATGTTGCTTATCGGCCGGATCCCGCACAATGCAAGCCGTACTCGATACTTTACAGGAGCGGGCAAAACTTTCAGTTCATCGGCAAAACCCAATCCGTAAAAGGGACAGCCGGGATCCTTTAGCGTAACGCCTTGAAAATTTACCGGCCAATCGTGGGGCGTGTGCGTGTGGGGAAAGTCTATTTTTTTCAAAGAAGAACTTGGGAACAGGGCATGAGCTTCACGAGCGATTCCCGCCATGCTGAGCAAGTCACCCCTATTTGGCGTTATTGACACATCAAATATTACGTCTTTGATGCCAAGCCATGAGGCGGCGTCTTTGCCCAAAGGCGCGTCTTGGGGCAAGATCAATATGCCTTCTTCCTGCGTTAGCGAAGGCAGCCCCATTTCGTCTGCAGACAGCATCATGCCGTAGCTTTTGATTTCATCGAATTCCTCGATCCCGATGACTGTGCCGTCGGCTAAGACAGCACCGGGAGGAGCGTAAGGAACAACATCACCTTCCCTCACATTTCTTGCTCCTGTGATGCATGTGGCCCTTCCTTTATCTCCCCATGTTAGCGTCACTACCATAAGGTTTTTTCGTTCCGGATGGGGAGTCAAATTTAATATTTTAGCTATGATGGTGCCTTTAAGTCTTTGAGCGGTGTAAGTAATCTCTTCAACTTCGGCCCCGGCCATTGTCAACTTTTCGGCAAATTCTTGGGCGTTTGCTGGAAGCTCTACGAGTTCGTTTAGCCAATTCCACGAAACAATCACTGACTAACACCTCCTGTGAGAAAGGCGATGTCTCCGGTAAATAAAATCCTCAAATCGTTTAGTTCGTACTTCAACATGGCAACTCTATCTATTCCCAGTCCCCAAGCAAATCCGTTGTAGATTTCTGGGTCGATCCCACCTGCTCTCAGCACCTTAGGATGGACCATTCCCATGCCACATATTTCAAGCCAACCCGTACCCTTACAGACCCTGCAGTTTGGGTCCTTGCCCGAACAGGCTATGCATTCCACGTCCATCTCAAGAGAAGGTTCCGTGAAGGGGAAATAACTGGCCCTAAACCTGGACTTTAGCGGTCTGCCAAAGATCTTATCGATGAAATGGACCATGCATCCCTTTAAATCGGATATGGAGACGTCTTCGTCCACCAAAAGTCCTTCCAGTTGGTGAAACATAGGAGAGTGAGTCGGATCACTGTCTCTTCTGTAAACCTTGCCGGGACAGACTATCCGCAACGGAGCTCCATATTTTAACATGGACCTTACCTGCACAGGAGACGTATGAGTTCGCAGTAAAAGCTCATTACCCTCGAGGTAAAATGTGTCCTGCATGTCTCTTGCCGGATGATGGGGGGGTATGTTTAAAGCTTCGAAGTTATGAAAGTCGTCTTCGACTTCTGGACCGAGTGCCACGGAAAAGCCAAGTCCTAAGAATACATCTATAAGTTCGTGCATGACTTCAACGACAGGGTGAAATCCGCCCCAAGGTCTACCCTTCGGTGGCTGAGTTACATCGATGACATCCTTCCGCTCCTGTTCGTGTTCTTCTAAATCTGCAAGCTCTTCTGTCCGTTTTTCGATCAGATCTTCAATCGTAACCTTTAAGTCATTTATGGTCTTCCCCATTGTGGGGCGAACCTCCGGTGGAAGGGTGCCTAAACTCTTTAACATCTGGGTTACTATTCCCTTTCGCCCCAGATATCGAATGCGAAGTTCGTTTAGTGCCTCCGACCCTTTAGCGCGATCCAATTCTTTCATAAAGGTCTCTTTTACATCCTTGATAGCGTTAGATTCCAGATTCACCATTTCCCCTCCTTGTTCTGTGTTCTGTTTCTGAAATCAGTTTCTGCCAAGGCTCTGCCCAGGCGTTTTCCTAGCATCTCTTTCTTTGCATTGTTCATTATATCTTAACACTTCTTTAGTCAATGGTGATGTAGGCAGGATGACGTTTTTCTTTTCTCGTGCGATATAAAAATGCATTTATTAACGAAGTTAGCTTTTCGCCCTTATTTAAAAATCATATCAAAAAGGTTCCCATCACTACGAGCGATAGGAACCCAAATGCCATGGTTTTTCTGTCTTGACGAGGCCGTAAGTTTTTTATCCTTACTGGACCAACGCCTCTTTCGCCTTTTCGACCAACTGCCCGAAAGCTTCGATGTCAGAGACGGCAAGCTCCGCTAACATCTTTCTATTGATCTCTATCCCCGATTTACGGAGTCCATTGATGAAGGTACTATAGTTCATGCCATAAATACGAGCTCCGGCGTTTATGCGCGTTATCCACAGTTTCCTGAAATCACGCTTCTTTGTGCGTCTGTCCCTATAGGAGTAACTTAGGGACTTAAGCATCGCTTCTCTAGACCGTCTAAACACGTTCTTTCTGCGACCGTAATATCCTTTAGTTAACTTGAAGAGTTTAGCTTTCTTTCTGTTGCTTGCACTGCTATCTTTTACCCTGGCCATGACTTTTCACTCCTTTTGCGTCTTGCAATTAATCGGAATAGGGCATCAGTTGTTTTATCTTTTTTGCGGATGTACTCCCGAGATACCCCTTTTTCTTTAGTGCACGAATGCGCTTTTGGTTTTTCTTGCGAAGCAAGTGGCCACGACCAATCTTTTTATAAGCCACTTTTCCCGTTGCCGTTAATTTAAATCTTTTTTTTGCTCCGCTATGAGTTTTGATTTTCGGCATAAAAATTCCTCCCTTTCATCTTCCACGTCTATGTAAAGTAACCCTGAGATTCATTTGAACATGATTTTACGCTGCTTTAGATCCCTTTTAGTCTTTAGACGATTTACTTTCTGACTTTTGCAGGACGGGGACAAGCATCATCCGCATGTATCGCCCTTCCATTTTCGGCTGTGAGTCCACCTTCCCCAAACCATCGCAATCCCTGGCCACTCTCTCGAGCACTTCCCTACCTTTATCTAAAAATGACATTTCCCTGCCGCGAAAGAAGACGGAAACTTTGACCCTATGCCCATCGCGCAAAAATCTCTGAATGGCCTTGACCTTGAAGTTGTAATCGTGTTCGTCGATCTTCGGGCGCATTTTAATTTCCTTAATCGTTTGAGTTTTTTGCTTTTTGCGGGCCTCTTTGTCCCGTTTCTGCTGTTGATACTTATATTTGCCGTAATCCATCACTCGACAAACTGGTGGATTAGCATGAGGTGCGACTTCAACCAAGTCTAATCCCCTACTTTCGGCTATCTGCAGGGCTTGTTCAATCGGAATAACGCCTACTTTAGTGCCATCGGCATCGATCAACAGGACTTCAGAGACCTTAATTTCCTCATTTACCCTCGGTTCATTTGCTTTCGCTATAACTGGTCACCTCCACAATAAATTAGGGGCTGGCAAAAACTAGCCCAGCCCCTTTTAGTCTATGTACTATCGACCTGTAAGCCCGGAAAGCTGCCTTTGCGCCACCAGGCGAGAGGGATGGGCCCTCTGCTTGTCACTTTATGCTATGAATTGCGATTACGCAGTATAACATGAAATTTGTTCAAAAGCAAGCGGCCTGCCGGAAGCCCGAGCCTTTTAAGTCTTCCTTAAGGGATGATATTCACTCTTTAAAAGTTCGATCAAAGACTCCAAGCTCATGCTTCCCAAGTCTCCCTTGCTTCGTTCCCGCACGGAAACGGTGCCACTTTCCACCTCACGACTGCCTATGATGAGCATGTAAGGGACTTTCTGTAATTGAGCGTCCCGAATTTTTTTACCCAAAGTTCCTTCTTTGGTGTCTATCTCTACTCGGATATCTTTTTTCTGCAAGACAGAAGCTATATTTTTTGTGTAAGAAAAGTACTCATCCGATACGGGCAATATCTTCACTTGAACGGGTGCAAGCCAGTATGGAAAAGCTCCGGCGTATTGCTCGATC
The DNA here is from genome assembly GCF_937920065.1 of Acetomicrobium mobile. Taxonomy (NCBI): domain Bacteria; kingdom Thermotogati; phylum Synergistota; class Synergistia; order Synergistales; family Acetomicrobiaceae; genus Acetomicrobium; species Acetomicrobium mobile. Next base: position 5,847 of record NZ_CALETC010000316.1, on the reverse strand, counting down.
AAGATGCCCAAAAATCTTTCCAAGCTGCCCAGTATGGTCCTGTGTATCATGACCGGCCTGTGAGGTTCGCCGTCAGGTCCTATGTAAGTGATATCGAATTTTTCCGGCATCTGGAAATCCAGCTGAATTGTGCCGCACTGCCAGTTTCGCCCAATGCGATCTTCCAGGTGAAAATCAATTTTAGGACCATAGAAGGCGCCATCGCCGGGGTTTAATTTGTATTCTACTCCTTGGTCTTCGAGGGCCTCCTGCAAGCCCTGCTCAGCCTCGTCCCAAAGGGCTCTTTCTCCCATCGCGTTTTCCGGCCTAGTCGATAACTCTATGCGGTAAGGAAAGCCAAAGACGCCGTATATGTATTGAACCATGTCCATGATGTCGATTATTTCGTCTTTTATTTGTTCTCTTGTTGTAAATATGTGAGCGTCATCCTGTGTGAAACAGCGCACGCGCATGAGGCCGTGAAGGACGCCCGATCTTTCGTGTCGATGTACTATGCCCAGCTCCGCCAACTTCAAGGGCAAATCGCGATAGCTTCTAAGCTGGGTTTGATACACCAAGATTCCTCCAGGGCAGTTCATGGGCTTTATGGCAAAGGGCTTGCCGTCTATTTCGGTAAAATACATGTTCTCCCTGTAGTGGTCCCAGTGTCCCGAGCGTATCCATAAGTCCTGATCCAATATCAATGGCGTCATTATTTCCTGATATCCCCTTTGGATATGTACCTTTCTCCAGAAATCTACAAGTATATTTAATATGGTGACACCTTTGGCATGGAAAAAGGGAAATCCGGGCGCTTCACTTTGCAAACTAAAAAGATCTAATTCTCTGCCTATGCGGCGATGATCCCTGCGCTTGGCTTCCTCTATTTTGTTTAAGTAAGCTGAAAGCTCTTCTTCCGTAGGGAAGGTTGTGCCGTATATGCGGGTAAGCATTGGATTTCTCTCATCTCCGCGCCAGTAAGCCCCAGCTAACGACAAAAGCTTGAAGTGCTTTATGTAAGATGTGTTGGGCACATGGGGTCCTCTGCATAGGTCTATAAACTCCCCAACTTTGTATAGGGTAACTTGATCATCTTCTATGGCATCAAGTAGCTCAAGTTTGTATGTATCCTTGCGCTCTTTGAACAAACGCATCGCTTCCTCTTTGCTCATAACAAGCCTTTCAAAGGGAATTGCTTCGGCTACGATTTTTTTCATCTCGTCTTCTATTTTTGGCAAATCTTCCTCGGTCAAAGTCGTCGGGACATCCATGTCGTAGTAAAAGCCATTCTCGATGGCTGGTCCAACTCCATATTTGGTCCCAGGATATAGTCTGTATACAGCTTGAGCCATTAAGTGCGATGTGGAATGCCTTAGTATCTCGATGCCTTCCGGGCTGTCTATTTCAATGGGTTCAATAGCTGCATCTTCATCTACTTTCGTATCGAGATCACACAGTTTACCGTCTATCTTCACAGCAATGACCTTACCATTTATACCGCGTTCTTTGAGTATTTCTGAAGCCTTTTTAGGGTGTTTATTCACGGGCACTTATATTCCCTCCCACGTCTAATTTAATATCATTTTAAGATTATACCACAAATGCCAATCTACAATTTACAGGTCCATGACTAGATTTTGCATGCCAAAAGCCAAAAAGAAACGCCGCCATTATCCTCCACGAAGATGCCATTAAGATAATATCACGAATTTGCTTGACCCCGTCCATGTTGCAGGTTAAAATATGTCTTGCATCGGGACGTAGCGCAGCATGGCCAGCGCACCTGCATGGGGCGCAGGGGGTCGGAGGTTCAAGTCCTCTCGTCCCGACCATTGTAAAAAAGGCGGGGGTTTCCCCGCTTTTTTATTTTCGCTATCCACGCGTACAATATTATATTATATTTCAAAGGTCTTTGGGCAGTTTGGTCAATGAGAAGTTCAAGGACAAGGATAATGGTTAGTTGTATTGAACAAGAAGGTGAAGTTTTAGGAAGATGAAAGACAATTCGCAAAGAGTTTTAAAAAAGGGCACAAAACACTACGCCAAAAAGTCGCTAGGGCAAAATTTCTTGATAGATCCTAACATTGCTCGCTGGATGGTCGATTTTGCCGAGATTGGCGATAGCGACGTCATCTTAGAAGTAGGGCCCGGTAAGGGCATGTTAACTAAAGAGATACTTAAAAGCCCATGTAAATATTTACACGTCATAGAGATAGATAAAACCCTCGCCCCTTTTCTTGAGCCCTTGATAAGTGAATGCAAGTCCCGAATGGCTTTGATTTGGGGGGATGTGTTAGCGGTTAACCTAAAAGAACTTCAACCTACCCCAACGAAAGTTCTGGCTAACATACCTTACAATATTACTACCCCCCTGATATGGCAAATATTTGAAGGTCTGGTCCCCTTGGGGACAACGCAGCTGCTTTTGATGCTTCAATTAGATCTGGCCTATAGATTGTGTGCAAAGCCAAGAACTAAAGATCGCTCTCCCCTTGGGATTACCATAGAAAGGATGGGACAAGCCCAAATCGTAAAAAAGGTGCCGCCTCAGGTTTTTTGGCCTGTTCCAAGGGTGGAATCGGCGATTGTCCAAATAACATTGGACAAAAATCTCAAATTGGCCTCAGATTCCTCCTGGAGGAGGTTGCTTCGAGTTGCCTTTGCCAGAAGGCGCAGGACGCTCATAAATAACCTGGCATGCGTTTATGAGTTCTTTAAAGAAAAAGATCAAGCTTTGAAACTTTTAGAGGAGATGGGGCTATCGCCCACCGTCCGCGCGGAGGAGCTTGAGACAGATGATTGGCAGCGGCTATATGAGTACATTTCATCTCTATAAATGATGGACTTACCCTAAAAAGTGCAATTACTAAGTGACTTGTAATAAAAAACGGGCTGGTCACAGCCCGTTTTAGTTATGTTCATGGTGGAGATGAGCGGATTCGAACCGCCGACCTCCTGCTTGCAAGGCAGGCGCTCTCCCACTGAGCTACATCCCCGAAGCATGTGTCCTAAAAAATGGTGGGCCGGAGTGGATTCGAACCACCGACCTCACGCTTATCAGGCGTGTGCTCTAACCAGCTGAGCTACCGGCCCATCGAGAAAGAATATAACACATCTTCGTTATTATTAGCAAGAACTTCTTGCCTCGCTTGGACAAATAGATGTTATCACGGTCAGCTTTTATGGTCAATGTCAAGTTGGTTATTTTTAAAGACAAACTGAAATGTCCTAGTTTTATTTTATGCTTGACCGAGGGCTTGTCCGATTTTCCTTGCTTCTTGCATTAAATCATCGTGTCTTGCGGCTTCGCCAAGTTCGTTAAGACCCGGAGCCTGCAAGACCTCTACTCCATCGAATCCAAGGGAAAGTAGCGCTTCTTTCATCTGATTTATATGTGTCTCATATTCTTTGACATTTTCATAGCCTTGAGATACCACAAGAGCAGCCTTTTTTCCTTTAGGAAGGCGACTTTCAAATTTCGGTGCAGGTCCTAAAAACGCAAAGAGCCTGTCTAATACTAATTTAAATTGAGCAGCTACGCCCGCCATGTATATGGGCGTTCCAAAGACAATGACTTCGGATTGTTCAATTCCTTCATAAATTTCTTGCATATCGTCTTTCACAGCGCATTTGCCCTGTTCCTTACAGGAATAGCATGCCTGACATCCTCTAATGTTCATTTCATTGGGATAAAATACCTCAAAATTCTCGCTGCCGGTAAATTTCAGTACTTCCCTGACGAGCACATCAGAATTTCCGTGCTTGCGCGGACTGCAAACAATTCCTATCGCATTCATTTTGCGCAACCCCCCTTTTTAAAGAATGTTGGCTCAAATTAAGTGCTTCATGTAACGCTTTAGAAAGCATTACTCCGCCTTAAGCAAAAAACTCAAAAATAATTTATTATTTTCACATGTATAACTCAGGATTTAAAATCTTTAGATCTAAATATTATATTAGCATGCGGTTTTTCCCGTAACAAGTGCCATCTATTTCACTGGTGTGGGTTCTTGTAGCCGGTTAATCGTTCAAGATATTTGTATTTGATTTCTGGCGATTCAATACTTTATTGCTGCTATTGAGAATTGACGCAAGGGAGGCAGATAAAATACTGGCGAATAATGTGCGCGTAATGTGCGCGAAAATGCCCCGAAATCTGTTCTGTACGATGACCTATTATATCTCCCTGACTTGGATGGCAATACCCGTAGATAGTATAACAGTAATGCTTAAATATTCATGTATGATATAATTTAAGCAATATAAAAACAGTGTAAAGAGGTAAATACCAAATGAATAAGTCCGAGCAAACACTTAAGTGGGTTCCGATAGTTATTTGCCTTCTGATTTCTATTGCCTTTGCTTTAATGCCTAAAGCTTCTTCTGCAGGCATGCAAACAATCCCCGAGGGCACACAAATTGCGCTCATAACCCGTGTTGTGGACGGAGAGATCTTTCAATTCAATGACTGCAAACATTTTAACGAGCTGTTATTGCTTAAAGGTTTTGATCTTGTCACTACTTTTTTGCCAAACGCTGAACATGAGAACCACTTATCAAGCGCACAAAGACATGCAAGAGAAGCCCAAGAAGACCTTCGGAACAAAGAAAAACTGAGCGAAGTGAAACTTCAAACTAAAGAGATCATAGTCTACATAACCAAAACTGGCAGCAAATACCACCGCGCCGGATGCAAGCATCTAAAAAAGTCATCTATCCCAATAACCCTGGAAGAGGCTAAAGAAAGAGGTTATACACCATGTAAGGTTTGCAACCCGCCGACTTAGGCAAAGAGGGCGCCATTGCTGCGGGTCTTATAATAGCAGGTAGCAGCTGCAGGTCAGTCCTTAGAAATTAGGAAGGTGTTTTTATGACCAAAAAAGTAACTACATTGTTATTAATGCTGCTTTTTCTCTTGGTCTCTCCCCTTTTTGCATCAGATCTTCAAGTCCACTTCATAGATGTGGGCAAAGGTGACAGTACTCTCTTTCACGTTGATGATTACGCCATGCTTATAGATGGAGGTACGCTCTCTAAGGGCCCTTGTGTGCTCGATTATATTAGCGCCCAAGGCATAAGCAAGCTGGATATAGTAATTGCCACTCATCCCCACGCTGACCATATAGGCGGGCTAATACACATTATAGACAATATACCCATAGGCGAGATACTTGACCCCGGGGTAGAACATACTTCACAGCTCTTCGAGGATTATCTTGATGCAATTTTAGCGAAGGAAGATATAACCTTTACTGAGGCCAGGGATGGAATGATTCGGCAGCTGGGGCCGCTTAGAATACAAGTAATACATCCGGCAAAACCAGATCCAGGACACCTTAATAATTCTTCGATTGTAGCCAGGATAGACTTTGGCGACACAAGCTTTCTCATGACTGGTGACGCTGAGCGGGAAGCGGAAGCAGAAATGCTTAACCGGCATTCACATTCAGTAGACATCTTGCATTCAGTAGACATCTTGGATGTAGATATCCTCAAGGTTGCCCACCACGGAAGTAACACTTCCACTACGAAGGAGTTTCTAACAGTTGTATCGCCAGACGTTGCAGTCATCCATTGCGGCAGTGATGACAGATATGGTCATCCTGATCCTGAAACCTTGGAAGTGCTTCATGCACATGGAGTTGAAGTCTATCGCACGGATATTCACGGTACCATAGTCATCACCACCGATGGGCAAACTTACGACATAAACACAGAATACGAGGCTGACCCCAGAGCACCGCCAGCCGCCATATGTAAGCAGGATTGAGAAAGACAAGTTCCAAAAATAACAAGAGGAATGATTGCGATATGAAAGCTGTTATTGACCGCTTCGAAGGAGATTACGCAGTTATGCTTTTTGTCCCA
>NZ_CALETC010000315.1:0-1728 GCF_937920065.1 Acetomicrobium mobile | reverse complement strand
CTGAGTTATTAGCGAGCTATAGAGGAATGTTAGGCGTGGAAACCATACCTAAAAAAAGATTGTTGTTGAGGGGTGCTAAATTATTAAAACAAGGAAAGTTTATTGGAATCTTGGCCGATCAAGATGGAGGAAAAGACGGGATCAACGTTTCTTTTATGGGAAAAGTGGCCAGCACAGTTGGTGGTCCGGCTGCGTTAAGTTTGCTGGTGAAGGCTCCTGTTCTTCCTATTGTTTCCTACAGAGTTGCCCCTTTTAAACATGAAGTATTGGTTCTGCCTCCCGTAGAGCCACTTTGCGATTTATCAAGAGACGATGCTATAAAAAAGATGACTGAAATGTTTAACGAGTTATTGGAAAGTTTTATCCAGAAACGTCCCGAACAGTGGTTGTGGCTTCATAGGCGATGGAGGGCTTAAACTTTTATATAGCATTATTAACATTAAGCTGGGACTTGTTTCTGAGGCAACGTAAGGGTAAACTTATATTGGGAAATAGAGGGGGTGAAGCGCAACATGCGCTTGTATGAATTAATGTCCTCAGGAGAGATAGTGAGATTGCCTGACAGCAGCTCTGTGGCAGGTATACCAGTGGAATTCTCCCCCCTTGTTGTGCTCTTTATGCCCTTTAATAGAGCTTTAATCGGAAGCACTTTTTGCAAAAGTTACGAAGTATGGCATTGGGGTAAGATAGGAAGTTGTCAATGGAACGAAGTTTCATTATGCCATAATAAATCGAAAGTTTTTGATATGGGCTTGCTGGGGAGCGTTCTATTGACAAAAGAATCGGTTAACATGTTGCGTAAAGGGTTGCTCGAGCTTCTAGAACCGCCTGGTGATCACGAAATGACCATTTCCGTTTTGCATAGTATTATGCGTAAACGAACTGCGACAACAACCAAAAAGAGCGAAATTATAAAGCCTTGTGTGAATACTTTAGATAGCTGTGTTAAAGATATCACACTGGAAATTGCTTATTGGGGACTAAGATGGGCTTTGCACTGGAATATGACTGAATCTGTAACTCGCATGAAAATATGGTTATCAAGAGCTATCGATGTCTTAGATCCTTCTTACATTCCTCCTCCCCCCATGTGGTTTTCTTTATCAAAACTTCCAGATGAATCAACTTTGCACGAGTGGGATGAAAGTGGCTTTATGACAGATCAACTGAGACATTTCGAGCTCAGCAAAAGCAATCCCACAGTGATCAAAGGTGTCGACTCGTACCTTTTGAGGTTTGTTTATCGTTTTAAAGAAGCCTTTGAGACTCAATCCTTATACACATGGTTGAGCTTAAGCATGCCCTTGTGGGGAGATCTGCGCACTAGGTGCCTACTTTCCTTATCAGAAGTCATTTTTGCCTGCTGGGGTTTCCGAGATGCTGTGGATGGTGCTAATGAAATGATGCTTTACGGCAAAAGTGCAAAGGAAATGGGTAATTTGATCGCCATTTCCTAATGAAACATACAATTAAATTGCATTTTCAATTGTACGTTGGCGCTGCACCTGGTAGAATTGATTACAGGAAGTCAAGAAAAAGTAAGCCTTGATAAGTAGTGAAAAATATTAGAGGGGTTGCGGGTCTCTGTGTTAGGACAAAGCGATTTGAAGAATTTTCTAAGAAAAAATTCAATAATTCCCGCTTTAAGGTCTAGCAAAGATGTCGATGCAGCGATGAAGATAGCGCCAAAGTGCGTTTTTGTCCTCGAGTCCTCGATCGAATCCTTAA
>NZ_CALETC010000314.1:0-19911 GCF_937920065.1 Acetomicrobium mobile | reverse complement strand
AAATAACACAAAGCGGGCTTTTAGCTTAAATTCAAAGGCCGGGCCAAGGTTTAAGCTCATCAGCTCACTGCTTAAGGTCGAGCAGCAATTCCAGTTAACTATAAACAATAGGCATTTACTTTGTTATTTTCGAATAAAAGCAAGAATTTTTTAGGGACTTTTTAAAATTTGCTTCCCTTAGTAGTGCGGGCAATTTGTTTACTTGCTCCAGATGATAAAATATTTTAGGCATGATAGGATTAGATTATCTTAATTTTTAATACGGGGGAAACTTTGTGAAAATAGATCCACAGAAAATTAAAAAGGTGCTCGTAATAGGGCTTTCTTGCCTTGGCGATATGGTGATGGCATCGGCTGCTCTGTGGAATTTAAAGCTCTTTCTGCCGAACGCCAAATTTACGGTATGGGTTGGTCCCAGGGCCTTGGGAGCTGTTTCAGGAGATCCCATGTGGGATGAAGTTATGATTTACGACAGAGGGGGAGAGTTTGCCGGATTTAAAGGCAGGATAAAAGCTTTAAAGCTTATGAGATCTGGCAAATACGACTTAATCATAGATTTAAGATCTACGATTATGCCGCCCTTTTCTGGGGCACGCTATTCCCCCCTGTGGGGTTTAAGGGAGGTCTTTCTGCCCAAGACCTTACATGAAGCAGAAAGGACATTACAAGCCATGACCTCCCTCGGGGTGCCGATAAAAATTAGACAGTTAAGATTCTACATTCCCCAAGAGCTAAGAAAACTCGTCAAGGCAAAGCACTCTGATAAAGTGCGCGGAAGGAAACTCGTAATATTTAATCCCGGCGCGAATTGGCCTCCAAAGAGATGGCCGATACGCAATTTCATTGAACTGGGCAATCTGCTAATTTTGGAACATGGTGTTGTAATAGGCGTGATAGGGTACTCAGAGGAAGAACAAAACTTAGGCAGGCAAGTTTTAGACAATCTCCCTTATGACGATACTCTTGATCTTACGGGAAAAGTGCCTTTAAGAGAGTTAGGTGCTTTGCTTGAAACGTCCTCCTTATTTGTCACCAATGACACCGGTACGTTGCACATAGGCAGCGCTGTTGGTGTTCCTATGGTCGGGCTCTACGGTCCTTCTAGTCCTGAGAGGTATGGTCCTTGGGGAACGAAGCATCGAGTGGTCGCCCCTCCCATGTCATGCGCTCCTTGCGTCGGTAAATCCTGCTTATATGATGATTTTGCCTGCATATCCAAAATAAGGGTAGATGACGTATTCGAGGCATGCGAAGAACTTTTAAATTAGGAGGAGGGATATCGCGATTGATAAAGTTGATAGAAGAACAAATCAATGCTTCCGTTGAGCTAAATAAACTACTTTTAAAAGACGATTTGCTTGAAGCTGTGAAGAAAGCTGCCGATCTGGTTATAGGAGCTTACAAAGAGGGAGGCAAGGTATTGTTTTGCGGTAATGGGGGCTCCGCTGCGGATGCTCAGCATTTGGCAGCCGAATTAGTGGGAAGGTTTAAAAAAGAAAGAAGGGCACTTCCGGCCATGGCCTTGCATGTCAACACGAGTGCTTTGACCGCTATAGCAAACGACTATAGTTACAATGACGTCTTTGTCAGGCAAGTTGAGGCCTTCGGAAGGCCCAAGGACGTATTGATTGGAATTTCTACGAGCGGCAAGAGCGAAAACATCCTGAGAGCCCTCGCTTTGGCCAAAGAAAAGAGTTTAAAGACGATCGGCTTTACCGGAATGAACGTGGCTAACATGAGACCTTTGTGTGATGTGCTTTTAAGTGTTCCATCTGAAGACACGCCAAGGATACAGGAAGTTCATATGTTGTGGGGGCACATAATTTGTGGCTTGACGGAGGGCGAACTTTTCGATGGCAAATAACGAAAGATTGGCCGTCATTCTTGCTGGCGGGTTGGGTACGCGCCTAAGAGGGGTTGTTTCAAACGTTCCTAAGGCATTAGCACCCGTAGCAGGAAAGCCTTTCTTAGATTGGCTCCTGACTATGCTCAGACGCAAGGGTGTTGATAGAGTATTGTTGCTTTTAGGGTATGGCGCCGAAAAGATCATGGCTTTTGTCGGAGATGGAGATAAATGGAATGTTAAGGTGGCCTATAGCTTGGAAGAAGAACTTTTAGATAAGGCGGGAGCCTTGCGAAATGCATTGCCGCTTATAGACGAACGGAGTTTCTTTTTTTTGAACGGAGATACCTTGTTGGATTTGGATTATGACGAAATGTTAAGTTTTCACTTAAGCAAAAAGGCCAAACTTACCATAGCCGTCAGGCCGTGGAAGGACCTTTCACGCGTTGATCCGGTCAAAGTGGACAAAAATTCCAAGGTGATTTCCTTTGCAGAAAAAAATATCCCTCCCGAAAGCGATGGCTTCTGGTTAATTAATGGCGGCGTCTACATCGTTGAAAGAGAGATAGTGGAAGAACTTCCCTTGAAGCGTTTATCATGGGAGGCAGCGGTGATCCCTAAATTGGTAGAAAATGGGGTCGTTTACGCCTACAAATCAAATGGTTACTTCATAGACATAGGCGTTCCTGAAGATTATTTTAGGGCACAAAAGGAAATCCCCGAAATTCTACGTTTTTAGGAGGTTATTTGGTTGAAAAAAGCTTTTATAACAGGAATCGGTGGATTTATAGGATCACATCTCGCTAAACATATGGCCAAGGCGGGCTATGAGGTTTATGGTTCATATTTTCGCCCAACTTCTGACATGAAAAATGTGCTCCCCTTTGCCGCAAAGGTCTATAACGTAGACGTAAGGTATAAGCCTCATTTAAAGGAAGCCTTGGCCGAAGTTAGACCCGATGTTATATATCATTTGGCCGCTCAAAGCTATCCGATGGAATCCTTCAGGGAACCATCCTATACGATGGAGACCAATGTCATGGGGACACTTAATTTGTTTGAGTCTATCATAGAGTTAGAGTTAAAGTCTTCAAGGATAATGCTGGCTTCCTCTACAGCTGCTTATGGCTTCATCGATCCCTCGGAAACTCCCGTTACTGAGGAGCAACCCTTTAGGCCAGCTCATGTATACGGCGTTTCAAAAGCCGCCCAAGATTTGCTCGGGTTTACCTATTTCAGCACTTATGGTCTTGATATAATAAGGCTTCGCATTGGTAATTGCGTAGGCCCTGGCAGGAAAGGCGAAGTCGTATCGGATTTTACTTACAGGAGGGCTAAAATTGAGCTAGGCATTACGGAACCAATCTTTCGCGTCGGAAACCTTCATACAAAAAGGGCGTTTCTTGACGTGAGGGATGCCGTTGAATCTTTCTCGTTACTAGAGGAAAAGGGCAAAAGTGGCGAGGCATACAACGTATCTGGAGAAAATCCTTGCTCCATAGAGGAATTGCTAAGTATGGTATTAAAAACTTGCCCGGTAGAGGTGGATGTAGTCGTTGATCAAAGCCTGGTTAGAGAAAAAGATGAACCTATTTACTGGAACGATTTAAGCAAGCTTAAAAGAGAAACAGGTTTCGTTCAAAAAATTCCTTTAGAAAAAACCGTTGAAGACATGATTAAGTGGTGGGTAGATAACTTAAAAGAAAGCAGAGGGTTAGGACAATGTTTGTAGATATTGATGGTGAAAGGCGTGATGTGAAAGAGCTCGTCATAGAAGCTTTGGAAGAGACTAAAAAATATATTCCCGTTGTCGTGCAAGGAGTGGATTTGGTCGCGGAAAAGCTGGAAAATGAAGAGACGCAAGAGGCGTTAATGCTCATGTCTAAACTGATGGAAGGCATTAGCTGGGTTATGAGAGTCATTCAAAATAGCATATTGTTACTAGGGCTCAAAGGTGAAAATTTTGCCGATGGCAACTTGCTGGAGGTTAGCCAAGCGTTGACCCATTCTCTTGAGGACGCAATGCCTTGTTTGCAGGAAGGCAAGTTTTTTGAGTTGGCATTTCGTCTGAGAGAAGAAATCTTGCCTAGATTCAGAGATATAAAACCTTACGTGGATGAATTACACGATATAGCCATCAAGGGGGAGTAAATCCTTGAATGCTGCCGTTTTTTTGGATCGAGATGGCACTTTGATTAAGGAAGTGGGATATCTTTCTTCCCTGTCGCAAATCGAGATATTGCCGAATGTTCCCGAGGGGTTAAAGCTGCTAAAGTCACTGGGATATTTTTTGATCGTGGTCACGAATCAAAGCGGGGTAGCACGAGGGTTTTTTAGTGAATCCTTCGTATTGCAGGTTCACTCTGTCCTTCGGGAAATGCTGGCCCAAAAGTGCGTTCAAATAGACGCTTTTTATTATTGTCCGCATCATCCCACGGAAGGCTTTCCGCCTTACGATATTGACTGCGAGTGCAGGAAGCCAAAAACTGGAATGCTGAAGGAAGCCGCGAGAGCGTGTAACATAGATATTTCGAGATCATGGGTGATTGGAGATTCTTTGGTAGATATGCAGCTTGCGCGAAATGCAGGCTGTAGAGGTGTGTTACTTGGAACCGGTCATGGGCGTATGATTGAACAAAATGGTGTTCATGAACCGCCGTTTTTTTACGCCGTAAAAGACGATCTTTTGGAAGCAGCTAACTATATAGCCTCAAATAACGCCAGGGCCTAAGATATATTTGAGACAAAATCAAAAGAAAAGTTTTTCTAAATAGTGGGGAGGCCGCGTCTTTTGTCATTGAGAAGGGGCTTAATGTGGTTTGTAGGGTTGACGATATTCGTAGGTATTTTGGTCATACATTACACGAGTGATAGCGAGACTTGGCACCTATTAATGCAAGCAAGATATTTAGGAGTTGCCCTGGCCTTGATTTTAGCGGCTCTGGGCTGGGTATTTGACGCACTCCGCATACAGGTCATAGCTGAGATAATGGAAGAACGTGTACCCTTTAAAACCGCCCTTTCATTGGTTTTTTTGAATGCCTTTGGTTCTGCTATTACACCCTTTCAAAGTGGGGGAGGCCCGATCTTAATATATGTTCTTCGCAATAACGGCGTTCCCATTGGCAAGGGACTGGCCCTGGCTTTAACTAGGACGGTTGTGACTGTCGTCGTGTTGGGAGTTTTCGTTCCCTTGTCATTGCTTTTTGTTCCAGATGTATTCAAAGAAAGTGTTGCCATGATGGGTGTATTTTTATATGCAACAATTTTTGCCCTTTTATTTGGCATTTTGGTCATTGTGAGCATTGTAAAATCTGATCTTATTAAACATTTAGTAAAAGTGGTGACGTTACGGATGGACCGACTTGACGTCTTTAACTTGCGCGTATTTTCAATAGTGCGTTTCTTTAATAAACAAATAGATCTCTACGCACAGAATATGAAATTGCTCTTTACTGGTGGAATTTTCAGGTTTGCCTTGTTAGTATTTTTAACACTTGCCTATCTTTTTTCTGCCATTTTTGTTTTACCCGTTCTTGCTTGGGCTCTTGGGATAGGCATATCCATTAAAAAAGCTATTTTGATCCAAGGTCTTTTCTTTTTTGTTTTGTATTTTGTTCCTACTCCCGGAGCTAGCGGTATAGCAGAAGGTGGAGGCGCGGCCATTTATAAAGTCTTGGTCCCCCTTAATATTGCAGGCGTTTTGTCAATAGGATGGCGATTCTTTACTCACTATTTATCTATTTTCATAGGAACCATTGTGGCATTCGAGACGATAGGGATGGAAATCATATCTGCAATTCTAGAAAGGAAAAAGCAATGAACCTAATTGAGGTTAGAAAGGCTGCCTTTAAATGGAGAGGTGGCATATGGACGGCATTTTACTTAGTAATATTCTTTCTTGCCAAACCTATATACGAGGGTGTTTTACTCGGGCTTATGTTTGTGATTGCAGGTCAAGCGATCAGGTTTTGGGCAGCCGGTTCAATCGGACTGTATAGAGGGGTAGAGGTCAAGGCATCTTGTTTGGTAACTTGGGGGCCTTACGCCTTCGTCAGAAATCCCTTGTATCTTGGCAATGGCATAATTGGGCTGGGATGGGCAATGATGGCCGGAGGGTGGAGCATCCCGGTATTTATTGTCGCTTTTGTGCTTGTTTATTGTTTTCTTATAATACCCTACGAAGAAAACTTTCTTGAAGAAAAATTTGGCGATGAATACCTTAAATACAAAGCTAAAACTGGATCTTTGGTGCCAAAGAGGTTGCCCTCAAAGGAAGAGGTTAAAGGTCCTTTTTCCTTTGAAGTGTTGTTGAAAAGCGAAAGGCATTCCTTGCATGTGACCGTAGCTGGAACTGTCTTGCTCGTGACTAGGCTGTGGTGGTGATGGATTATGGAAATAGTTATCATGAATTATAGAGATGTAGAAGCGGCAAGTTCATGTGTATTATCAAGTCCCCTTTGTGCTTTTGAAATAAAATTTTATGGCAACATAATCATACAAGTAAAGCCCACGGATTTGCTGCCCATTGGCGATCCGCCTCTTTGGTTGCGGGAGGTTTGGAAAGGGCTTTGGAATGGCGAAAGGCTTGAAGTTACGTTGGGTTCTTTTAAAAAACCCTCAGTTCTTGCTGAGAAGGTTTACGACGTTGTAAAAGACATACCCTTTGGAAAAACCAAATCTTACAGCGAGGTCGCCTCTTTGGCTGGAAAGCCGAGGGCGTCGAGAGCTGTGGGAACGATCTTGCGGAATAATCCGTGGCCCCTTTTTGTGCCTTGCCATAGGGTTATAGGCAAAAACGGCAAGTTGTTAGGTTATGGCGGCCCTCAGGGAGTAGAGTTGAAGAGGCGTCTCTTGATCTACGAAGCGAAGGTTTTAAACAATTCTTCCGCCAAATAACCTCTCCCATGTCTTGGCGTATACCTTGTTTTTTGGTAATGGATTTAAGGCTATTCCTTCCTCAATGGCTGTTTGAGCAACGGCTTCTGCTATCCGTGGAGTAGTTTCGTCGCTGAATATGGGCGGTACTATGTTGTCAGGCGACAGACGTTTTTGGTCTATGGAACTTGCAAAACCATCGGCTGCCTCCAAAAGCATGGCAGTAGTTATGTTCCTAGCACGAACATCGAGCGCTCCTCGCATGATGCCTGGATACACTTGAAAGCTCGCAATTGGGTTAATCGTGGTGGTCCAAAATTGGCTGCTGGCAACTACAGCGGCTCCTTTTTCCTTGGCCAAAACCGGGCTTATTTCCGGCTCGGGTAAAGCCAAGGAAAAGACAATAGGATTTTTATTCATTAACTTTATGTAATCGGGATCAAAGGCGTTTTTTGTAGATAATCCAATAAAGACATCTGCTCCGGACATTGCCCCTTTTATGTTTTGGTAATCCATACTTACGTCGAGGCTTTCTGCCAGTTTGGCCTGCTCGCGATTCATGAAAGGATTAGAAGCTGTAAGGATTCCATGGCTATTTACTACAATGACCTGCCCCGCTCCGGCGCTAAGCAGTAGTCTTGCCGTTGAAATGCCGGCTTTGCCGGCTCCCCATATGATTATTTTTATGTCAGACAGGTTTTTCCCCACCACGATTAAAGCGTTTTTAAGAGCACCAAAGAGCGCTACAGCTATCCCGTAGTGATCATCCGAAAATACAGGTATATCCAGGGAATCTTTTAATTTATCTAAAATATCAAAAGAAGTTAATGATGATATGTTGGATATGTTCAAACCCCCGACGGTGGGGGCAACTAATTTGCATACTTCTATAATCTCTTGGGCATTTTTAACCTCTAGACAAAGGGGAAAAGCGTCGATGTCTCCAAAAGCCTTAAAGACCAGACATTTCCCTTCAAGTATTGGTAGTATGGCATAAGGATCCTGTTTTTCAAGGCCTAAAATCGAGGATCCGTTCGAAACGACAAGAATGCTGTTACCCCTTCCTGTGTATTCAAAAGCGGCTTCTCGGTCCTCGGCAATTATGCTTGCCACAACAAGACTTCCCGGAAAGTATGCATAGGCCAAATCGTCCGTTGTGCGAAGCTTGGTTGATGGGCCCATCTTTACTTTGCCTTTAACTCGCTTATGTAGCTCAATTGCATGATGCCGCTCTATTAACATGATATATCCTCCTATCAAATAGGTTTAAAAGTCTCTATTTCGAACTCCTGTCCATCGAAAGGTGCCACTACCTTGCAGTAATCTTTTGATAACATCGAGGCTATCCTTTCTGGTCCTTTTTCGACCACACCTCGGCCAAAATGGTTTAATATAATCATTTTGGGGTTCACATAATCTCTTATAAGTGCTACGTGGTCTGCGCCTAAGTGATCTATGCCATCTCTAACACGATGAAAGGTCATATTGATTATTAAAATTTCACATCCTCCATACCTTTTTATGATATCTTCGTCATAACGCGTGTCACTGATGAGCCCTAAAGGTGCTATTTTTGGATGTTTTAATATGAAACCGTAACATTCCACGCCATGGTGAATTAGCTTGACCGCCTCGATACTCCCATCGTGTAGTTCGGTTTCTTTTTTATCTTGCCAATAATAAACGTTTCCTATTTTTGTTTGAAAGTGGGAAAGCAGGATGCGACCTTCCCCGAAAGCGGCGTCCTCAGGGAGAATGAGGGTGCCACGTCTTTTAAAACCGCCGTGGGTTACAGCTTCTACCATTACGTTTATATCATTGCTATGATCCAAGTGCTTATGGGTGAGAATGATAGTTTCGAGGATCTCTGGAGCAAATGGTTTCCCGGCCTCGCAGATCTTCACAAGTGATCCAGGTCCGGGATCGATTAGGACGTGGTGCCCGTAAAGACCCAACCATATACCCGCTGTGGAACGAGTCTGGTTTATCATGACAAACCTCGCTCCGCCCGTTCCAAAAAACTTTAGGAAAGCTCCGTTGTAAAAAAGGTCGAAATCATCCTGCATTACTCGTCATTGCTCCTTGAAGTAGGGCAACATCTCCTTAAATTCAGGAGTCCCGGACACATTTAGCCATTGATATACTATGCTTTCAGTGGGTAGCACAAGGGCTCCGCATTGTGAAGCGGCTTTAAGCGCCGCGAGATTATGTTCTTCTTGCCTGCTTCCCACCGCTTCCAGTGCAACAACTACCTGGTATCCTTCCTTGAGCAAATCTAAGGTTGTGGCTAAAATGCATATGTGTGTTTCAATTCCCGCCAGTACGATTTGTCTTCGTTCGTTTCCAAGAAAATCAATGAAGCCAGGTTCATCGTAGCAGGAAAAGTGCACCTTCTCAAATCGGGGGGTTTCGGGGGGGAGAAGGTCTGATATATCTGAAACTGTTGGCCCAAGTCCTTTCGGATATTGTTCAGTGTATTTTACGGGGATAGAAAGTACTTGTGCGCACCTTAGCAAAAGCTTAGAATGTTTTACGATTGATTTGTTATTTGCTATGACAGGCAACAGTCGCTCTTGAACGTCTATTATTACCAGCTGAGATTGATTTTTTTTAAGCTTATAGGATATCATGGGATACAGTCCCCTTTCTATGGGTTATTTTATATTTATTTTGCTTCAAAAGCATTAAATTTTCCACTAGAATTTTTATTACCATTGTGTTATTCTCGTTCGGCCATCAACTGTACAGGATGGCGGGAGGTGTAGGAGTCATGACGAATAAGAAGGATAGACATGATGCTGACGACAGCGAACAACTTTATGTGGAGGATTTGTTGAAGATGATGTCCATGCAAGAGTACCCACCGTTTATAGAGAGGTTGCTCTCTCAGATGCAAGGGTTCATGTGGGGCTTCGTGTCAGATGGCGATGAGGTCAAGCGTATAGAGGATCTCGCATCCGAAGGGTATGATCTCGATGACCCCCAGTATATGCTTGAACAGCTGGCGTGGGTCAAGGAATACGCTGACTTAGTAGCTCCTGAGATTGAGGAATGTAACCATGAAGAGGCAGTAATTCTTTCTTTTACTCCAGTGGATAACGAGGAAGCGATAAGATGGGCCATAGATCACGCAGCGCTATTTGCTCGTGATATCTGCCGCAGAATATGGATCATAGGAGAAAATTGGGATTTAAGCGAGGTGCTTCAGTATTCAAAGCATATGAAGGCCCTAGCAGAAATCGGTGTTTCACTTCGCTTCCTTCTTCTAACACCTTGGGGTTGGGCTGAAGTCCCGCTTTTTAAGGAAGTAAGCAGTGACGAAAAACGTGGCTTACTCTGGAAAGGAAAGCTTCGGAGAAGAAACAATAACCTGCCCAAGAGTAACGATGATAGCAAGACACCTTAGCTGAAGAAAACCAAGGGGGCTTACGCGCCCCTTTGGTTTTTTGATGTTAAGATGGATTAATTTAACGAAGTTAAGGGATAAATTTAATTAAATCATCCACCACATATCATGTGAATGACCTTAACATCGTCTCCATCGTTAACAATAGTTGTTTCAAATTTATCGCGAGGAATGGGCTTGTCGTTTATCCAAACTCCGATCATAGGAAATATGTATCTTTTTGCTTCGAGGATGTCTTTAACCGTTAACCCTGGACGCCACTGCATTTCCTCGCCATTTACCTTGATCACGTATTTATTCCTCCCACTCATCCTCGGGTTTTAAGTGTTTTTTCACCACTTCGACGACTTCCGGATAGTCTATTCCTAAACGCTCTAAGGTCTCTATGGTTGGAATACCATTTTTGTTCCAGCCCCGGCGCTTGTAAACAGCGTCAACCAGTTGCTCCCATTGAGGTAAGCGATATTCTTGGAGTTTCTTGATTTTTTCCTCGGTCGTCAGTCCTTCAGGATCAATGCCAGTAGCTTTTAATTCGTTATCGTAATACTCAGCTCTTGCTTCCCACTCATCCGGGAATACTGGACCTATCGCCCTTAAGGGGATATAGTGGTCTTTGCGAGTTCCTTTGCCGAGTCTCAATTGGAAAACGCGCTGGAAGTTATAAACTTGCTCGGATTGTATTATGAGCTCCTCTTTTGTGATATTTTTTCCCGTAACGGCATTAAAGAGATCCACGTAATTTTGAACGTGTTCCGGAACTTTGGCGGCCTCTATGCCTTTGTATTTGATCACGTTGTCTGCAGGTTCAATGTCGTTCCACGGCAATTTGCACACACCCACCAATGAAAACCATAGCCTGAAGTTTGGAAAGTAGTGGAGTGCTTCGGCTTTATCCTCAAAGGTGGGCAGTTGCTTGTTAATCCTGTCCATGAATATCAACCAGGCCTCATCGTGCTGAGGGCCTTTAAGGGTGAGGAAATAACCGCCCCATTGAGCTACTGATTCCTTCGGGACGTATTCCGAAACCTCTATGCCTTGGCCTTCCATCCCTATCTTTTCCATCACTTCGAAGGGAGCTCCATATTTTTCAGCAAATATCTTTTTCATTCTATGTACGCCAAGCCCTACAATACGTGCGAATTCATCGTCTCCACGACCTATTCTGTGTATCAATTCCATTAGATCGTCTTTCGAGCCGAACTTCAGCTCAAGTCCGTTGGTGATGTCTTTATTCAGAAAACCCAATTCGTAGCATTCGCACACAAAGGCAAACCCTGTTCCCGAAGATATGGTATCGATGCCGTAGTGGTCAGCATAAAAGTTTGCCTCGATGATCCATTCCGGATCGAATATGCCGATGTTTGATCCTAATCCTGCACATGTCTCGTATTCAGGACCATCAACGGTGACTTTTTTCCCCTTTAGAGGACCTGTCTTAAGTTCAAAACCATCAACGGCTTTGGCGCAAGCCATAGAACATCCATGCCAGCATCCGTCGGGGATTCCTTGTGTAAAGAGCTTTCCAAATACCTCAGAATGGATTTTATCAGCCTCCGGGTGTTGACCAAACTTGTAATTGTGAACGGGAAGTAGGTGGTACTCATTCATTATTTCGTTTAAATGAGGCGTTCCTACCTTGCGCATTTTGTTTTGCTGGTCGTCTAAGTCTCGAATTTCTTTATGGAGTTTAAGCCCGACCTTTTGTAAAGTGGATAAATCAGCCGGGTTGTTGCTCGTTGGACCGATTCCTCTTTTTCTTACAACGATTGCAGCCAGTTTCTTATTTCTAAAGACCGTGCCGCCTCCGCCCCTTCCTGCTTGCTTTAAGCGCGGAGCTTTACGACGCAAGTCATAAAAGCTCATGTTTAGACATCCCCAATAGGAGTTTTCCGCGCCCTTGCCCGTTGATACCACTGAAATATTACGCTTGTCTTCTTCGTTTTCTGCAAAGTATTCGTGTAAGGCTTCAGTCACGGTAAATGCGTTTACATCTTCAAAAGGTGATTCGTAAATTTCCACTTTATTGTTGTCTCCATCGATGAAAACGATGACGTCGCGGTCAGCTTTGCCCTGAATTTCTAAGGCGTCCCAGCCAGAAAACTTTAGAAGGGGACCAAAATGACCACCCGCATTGCTGTCGTAAGTTTGTTCAGTAAGCGGTGAGATGAAAACTGTGTAGCATTTCCCGGAACCAGGATATTGCGTGATGCCACACAAAGGACCGCCTGAAATCACCAGCTCGTTTTCAGGATCGTTCCACTTTGTCGTATCCTTTACAGCATCCCACAGCAGTTTAAGGCCAAACCCCCTTCCTCCGATGAATTTTTCTTTCATATCTTCGGATACAGGTTTTTCTTTAAAGCTAAAACCCCCAACATTGACGTAAAGAGTCCTTCCTGCGTAACCCCTTTGTATCTTCACCGGTTCGTATTCCCATTCCGCAAGAAGTTTCATTTTATTCATAAATATCTCCCCCTTTATCCCCCTCAGTTAATCTTGCATTAGTTCGAGTGCTTGCGAAGGGCACTCCTTGCTGCAGATGCCGCAGGCTATGCACTTGAACGGCTTGTCTTTTTGATCAGCTATGAACATGCTTTCTGTCGGACAAAACCCTGCGCACATTAGACATCCTACGCACTTGTTTTCATCACATCGAACAACCCCGCTAGCGTCTCGATTGAGAGCCAAGGTAGGACAAATATCGATGCATATGCCACACTGATTACATACGTTAATTTCATAGCCCGAGTCCTTTTGCAATACTTTGATCCTTGACAGCTCCTTGTTCTCCTCTTTGAACCAAGTCTTCGAACAAGTTAACATACAGCTTTCACATCCTACGCATCGCTCCGGATAAGTTGCAAGCCACTTCACGTCTCTCCCCCCTTAGTGTCTTGATTTTTTTCTCCTTCCCCCCAAAATGACTTTAAGCGAATAGGTGCTTTAAAAATTATATCATAATTATAATTATGATATAATTCAGAGTTTAATCATAGGTACTAGTGGAATTTGCAGGAAACTCGGATTATTTATCGATTACAATGGATATATTAAAGGGGGAGGCAGTGCCAGCAAGACATGAGAGTAGTTGATATCATAAAAAAGAAAAGAGATGGTATCGCTTTAACGGACGATGAAATAAACTTTTTCATGAAGGGTTGTTCATCCGAAGATATTCCTGATTATCAAATAGCAGCCCTTTTAATGGCTATATATTTCAGGGGCATGAATGACAGGGAAGTTGCTTCCTTTACAGCTTCCATGGTGCATTCCGGCAAGGTTGTGGACCTTTCGGGCATTAAAGGTGTTAAGGTTGACAAGCACAGCACAGGCGGAGTAGCCGATACGACAACTTTAATTGTTTGTCCCTTAGTTGCCTCTTGCGGCGTTCGCGTGGCCAAGATGTCGGGCAGGGGACTTGGACATACCGGAGGAACGCTGGATAAATTAGAAGCGATTCCCGGCATGAGGGTCTATTTGTCCCTTGAGGAGTTTGTTGGCATCGTAAATGCGATTGGCATCTCTATAATAGGCCAAACGGAAGATCTCGTTCCGGCGGACAAGAAGCTTTATGCCCTTCGAGATGTAACCGCTACGGTTGACTCTATTCCGCTCATAGCCAGTTCCGTCATGAGCAAAAAGATAGCCGGTGGTTCCGATGCCATAGTCTTAGACGTAAAAGTTGGAGAAGGTGCCTTTATAAAAGATCTTAATGATGCTCTGGCCTTGGCAAAGGTAATGGTAGGAATAGGCGAAAGCTTCGGCAAAAGGACAATAGCAGTCATAACAGATATGAACCAACCCCTGGGACGAGCCATAGGCAACTCCCTTGAGGTGATAGAGGCATGTGAGGCATTAAAAGGGCATGGTTCGAAGGAGTTAATGGAGGTGTGTTTGACGCTTGGAAGTTATATGTTGATCTTATCCGGCATTGCGCGAAGCAGCGGCGAAGCCCGGGAGATGCTTCAGGATGCGCTTGTCACCGGTAAGGGAATGGAAAAACTTAAAGAGATGGTCAAGGCACAAGGTGGAAATGCCAATGCCTTAGAAGATTACTCTCTTTTGCCACGTGCCAGAATTAAATATGAACTCAAAGCGCAGGAAGATTGTTACGTTTCGAAACTGGAGGCAGAAAAAATTGGAATGTGCGCCATGATGCTCGGAGCGGGTCGATCGAAGAAAGATGATAAAATTGATCATTCTGTTGGCATAGTATTATATAAAAAAGTAGGAGATCATGTATGTGAAGGGGAAATAATCGCCACGATCCACGGAAACGACGAGGGGCTTCTTGAAGATGTATTGCCGGAGGTTAAGGATGCTATTAAAACGTCTAAGCAAAAGGTACCAGCGAACAAGCTGATATATGCTGTGGTGAAAGATGAAGGCGTAGAATTATTATGATCCGACATATTTCATGCTTAAAGTGAGCGAAAAATGCTATAAACATTTGGTGGCAAATTCATTGTTGGGTTTGTGCAAAAGTTTGCTAGTGAATTTTTAAAAATCTGGTTGAAAATAACGCTCCTTTGATGATAATATGATCACGCTCGGGGCGTAGCGCAGTTTGGTCAGCGCGCCTGGTTCGGGACCAGGAGGTCGGAGGTTCAAATCCTCTCGCCCCGACCATTTTTTGATCAATATTGACTATTTCGGTACATTTCGGTATACTTTGACTTGGAGGAGGGATTATGGGCAGAAAGATAATCGCTCAAAACAGAAGAGCGCGACATGATTACTTTATATTAGAAACCTATGAAGCTGGACTCGTCCTTACAGGCACCGAGATAAAGTCGGTTCGGGAGGGGCGGGTTAATTTAAAGGATGGATACGCCAAAATAGAAAATGGCGAATGTTGGTTGTATAACGTCCATATATCGCCGTACGAAAAAACTGCTTATTATAATCACGATCCTTTGAGACCAAGAAAGTTGTTGCTTCGAAAGGACGAGATTCGTAGGCTAATTGGCAAAACTCAGCAAAAGGGCTTAACGCTTATACCGCTTTCTATATACCTGAAAGACGGTAAATGGGCTAAAGTTGAGTTGGCGTTAGCGCAAGGCAAAAAAGTCTACGATAAACGTCGTGCGATTGCCGAAAGGGATGCACGACTTGAGATGGAAAGAGCACGAAAGGTAACTAAGCGTTAAGGGGGCGAAAGGTTTCGACGGCATGTGGAGGGTCGTGAGGAGCGGGTCGAGGTCTCCGCAAGCCTCGTTAAACAGGCGGAAAAAACAATAAGTGCCAAAGAAAACTACGCACTGGCTGCTTAAGTAGCGGTCACGCTTGCGATATCGTTGCCACTGCGATATCGACAGGCGTCACAATAGGTGGCAAGCCCTCAGACATCTCCTCCCTGTCTGAAGGGACATTCTGGGAGGATAGGCAAGCGAGATCCTGTCCCTGGGAGAGCGCTTAGCCGAAAATTAAAACAGGGACTACGCCCGTAGAACTTCACGGCTGGCCCTTGTCGGACGGGGGTTCGATTCCCCCCGCCTCCACCAGAAAAATTCAGACAGTCAATGGGACAACTTCCAAGGACTGTCTTTTTTTGTATCCTTTTAGACTGCAAATATTTAATTCCTCCAAGCATTCCGTGTCATCAGTTGAAGTTAGGTGTATTTGATGATTTGGCCCATGACAAAAATTTAGGAGCAGTAGCCTTGAGTCATCGCAAAAGATGCATGAAAAGAATCTGGATCCAAATTTTTTATAATTACCCACCTAACAGATTTGTGAAGAAGTTAGCATGTATGGAGTGTTAAAACCTCCTTGAACTTTCTAGAATAGTAGGGTATTCTTTCTTTTGACATAAAACAAAAATTAGCTGGGAGGGTGAGGGGCTCAATGCACACAACAATGAATGTGCACAAAAAATACTTTATATTAATTCTAATAATTGGAGTATTGTTTACTTTCTTGGCCAGTGAGGCAACTGCGCAGCAAAGAAATTTTGCAGTTCACATCCCCTTTACCGGGATTGAAATGGGCACGGAAGACGAAGTTCACGTAGACGTTAATTTGAGAAACATGACAAATGACGATGTTGATGTCAAACTTGAAGTAGAACGCGATCCCAAAGCTGACAATTGGGATGTAAGGTTTGTGAGCTCCCAATGGGGCGGCTTTGGAGTCAGCAGGGTACGATTGGGGACGGGAGATGAAAATAAAGAAGTCAATATAAAGTTACGTATTAAACCGGGTGAGAACGCAGAGCCTGGAAACTACAAGTTCATCGTGAAGGCATCCGCAAATGGGGTAGCACGTGAGTATCCGGTTTTTGTGCATCTTAAAGGCGGCAAAGTGGCCGTTGATGCTGGTGCTGGCAGGATTGAGCTCGAAACGAAATATCCTGTATTAGAAGGAGCGGCTGGCAAATCATTGAGCTTTGAAATTAAGGTGAAAAACAATTCCGATAAAGAAGTAGTCGTTGATTTTGTCACTGTTACGCCATCTGGTTGGAATGCTTATGTCACCCCCAGATGGGAAACGGATAAACGAATTAATTCGATAAAAATTACTGCAAACTCGAGCGAGACCTTGAATTTTACCGTTGTTCCTCCCATTGAGACGGAGAAAGGCGAATATCCTTTGGAGTTTCATACTAAGGCCGGGGATAGCGACGTGAAGCTGGATCTCAAAGTAGTGGTGGAAGGTACATATAAATTGCAGATTGTTCCTGAGACCAGAAGGCTTAACTTCGATATAGTGGCCGGCAAGGAAAGCCAGCAGATATTCTACGTATGGAACGAAGGTTCTGCACCCATAGAAAATATATCCTTCTTAGTCGCTAGCAAGCCTGAAGACTGGGAGATCACGTTTAAGCCCGATAAGATAGGCGTTCTTGAGCCATTAGCTAAGACGGAGAAACCGGAGATAGTAGAGGTTATTTTTAAAGCTCCCGAAAGGACGATCCCGGGAGATTATCAAGTGGTGCTTACGGCAGCAGGCGACCAGGACAAACGATCCATCGAGCTCAGGGCCACCGTCAAGGTTCCCACCACTTGGGGATGGATAGGCGTTGGCATTATTATAGTAGTTATTGCGCTACTTTTTGGGATTTTTGCAAAGCTTAAGAGGCGATAAAGATGGCCTTGGTGGTTGAGGTTCAGGATCTCGTAAAAGACTATAACGGCTTTAAAGCAGTAGATGGCGTAACCTTCCACGTGGCCCAAGGCGAGATCTTCGGGCTCCTTGGGCCTAACGGGGCAGGAAAAACGACGACTATACTGATGCTACTGGGAATGACCGAGCCGACTGCCGGGGTTGTGCGCGTTTGTGGGTATGACCCGAATAAAGAACCTCTCGAGGTTAAAAGGATTACTGGTTATTTGCCTGAAAACGTGGGTTTCTACGAGGACTTAACGGCGAAGGAAAATTTGCTTTACCTTACGAAGCTTAATGGAATACCGGAAGATGTGGCTATTAAAAAGATAGATAAAGTTTTGACCACTGTCGGGCTTTTAGAGGTTAAGGATAAGCTAGTGGGTACTTATTCTAAAGGAATGAGGCAGCGTCTTGGATTGGCCTCTGTTCTTATAAAAGAACCGAAGCTTGTTATCTTGGACGAGCCAACTACGGGCATTGATCCAGAGGGCACCGAACAAGTATTGGATCTGATACGTAAAATGAGCAGGGAGATGGGGGTAAGTATTTTGCTGAGCTCTCATCTCCTATATCAAGTGCAGCAAGTTTGCGATAGGGTTGGGATAATGTTTAGGGGCAAAATGGTTGCCCAAGGAAGCATAGAAGAAATTGGCAGGCAAGTTTTAGGCGAACGAGAGGGTATCATGAAATTGACTTACGACTACATTAGCGATGAAGCATTAAGCAAGCTCGACGGGATAGATGGAGTACTCGAAAAAAAGATTGCGAACAATTCCATTATCTTAAAGTTTAATGAAGAAAGAAAGCTCGACATAGTGCGTGAGGTCGTTATGAGGGGGTTCCTTCCCATCGAGGTTAAAGGGAGGGAATATAGCTTGGAAGAGATTTATATTCGGTACTTCCGAGAGGAGTGATATTATATGAGCGGCTTACTTTCCGTGTTCCTCAAGGAATTAACCGATCAATTCGGAAGCAGGCGATTCATGCTGATAGCTTTGATCGTAGTTATAACGGGGCTATTTTCTTCATACACAGCTTCGGAAGCATTAAGAGAACAACAGTTTCTGAACGAGGAATATTTGTTTTTAAGTTTATTTTCCTTGTCAGGTGGGGGGCTTCCCTCGTTCCTATTTTTCATAAGCTTTTTCGGTCCTCTGCTTGGAATTATCCTTGGGTTTGATGCCATTAATGGAGAGCGTACGAGGGGAACGCTGAGTTTAATACTTTCTCAGCCCGTTTATCGCGATGTCATAATAAACGGGAAGTTTCTCGCCTCCATTGCTACTGTAGCTATAATGATTGCAAGCATCATGGTGATGATTGCTGGTATCTCCATTGCAAAGTTGGGGGTCGTTCCAAATGGGCAAGAGGTAGCCAGGGCCTTTTTATTCTTCATTGCGTGTATTTTGTATATAGCTTTTTGGACCAGCCTTGCGATTCTTTTTTCCATAGTTTTTGAAAAAAGCTCTACCTCTGCGCTAACGTCTATTGCGATTTGGATTTTTCTAGCATTTTTCGTTTATATGATAGCTGGTGTCATAGCTGATGAAGTTTATCCTATAACCAGGCAATCCACGCCGGAGCTGCTCGCAAAGCATGAAAGTTTGAGGACAATGTTACTGCGGTTTTCGCCGGCTGTGCTGTTGGAAGAGATTTCTGCTGCTATCTTAAATCCGACTGTGAGAGTGTTCGGGCCCATGTTTGAAACTCAATTGCAGGGCCTCATTTTAACGCCGCTCTCGCTGAGTCAAAGTGTGCTTGTGGTATGGCCACAATTTGTGGCGTTGGTTGCAGCTTCCATTATTTGCTTTGCCGTATCGTATTTGGCGTTTATGAGAAAGGAAATCAGGTCAACTTAAAACCATATTTTCCGGGCTTGTTCCAAATGAGTTTTAAGCAGTTTCATGCACTAGTTTGTTTTTTAACGTAGTCCCGAAAGGGGGGTGTCCGTTTAATGGTTATTTTTATAGCATCGGTCGTCATGTACTTGCTCTTTGTATGGTCCGGAGGGATGATTCCGCTAAGCGAAGTGGTGATAGCGATCATTTTGGGCGCAATAATTACCTATGCGTGTCGCTCATGGAGTCCTGGATTATATAGGATGACTGCCCTGCGACCGGACAGGTGGATAAAGCTGATTGCTTTTATTTTTGGCCCCTTTCTATGGGGAATGACTAAAGCAAACCTTGATGTTGCCTATAGGGTCATAACGGGGAAAATTAATCCCGGCATCGTGCGTGTGGAAACTTCCTTGAGAAATGCCTACGCAATTACTATGTTGGCTAACTCCATTACGCTGACCCCGGGTACCTTGACTGTTGATGTCGATGAAGATAATGGCACTTACTACATTCATTGGATCAACATAACAAATATCGAGCCAAGTGGTAGAGATGTTTACGGTCCCTTTGAGGATTGGGCTAAGAAGGTGGTGGAGCTATGAGTGCATTTGCACTTGTATTTTTAATACTTGGCATGGCAATTCTCGCCGTGACCGGGCGCTTGATAATGGGACCTACCATTCCGGATAGAGTCGTGGCTTTGGATACGATTAACACCTTGGTGGTCGCGGCAATGATAATCCTCGGCGCTATATTTGACTCCATCGTCATGGTGGATATAGCGATCGTGTATGCTGCATTGTCTTTCGTTGGCACCTTGTTCATCGCACGTCACG